>CAYXNI010000291.1:0-4074 GCA_964466285.1 uncultured Planctomycetota bacterium
CCCCGGCGTGCTTCGAGCCGACCATCGACTACTGCGTGGTGAAGGTGCCGCGGTTCACGTTCGAAAAGTTCGCCGACGCCGAGCCCACGCTGACCACGTCGATGAAGTCCGTGGGCGAGGCGATGGCGATCGGGCGGACGTTCAAGGAGGCTCTGCAGAAGGCGCTGCGGTCGCTCGAGACCCGCGTCCACGGGCTTGATGATCTCCGCACCGAGGTCAGCCCCGAGGAACTCCGCTCCCGGATCACCGTGCCCGGGCCGGACCGCATCTTCTACGTCAAGAAGGGGCTCCAGGGCGGGATGACGGTGGGCGAGCTCGCAGAGATGACCGGCATCGACCCGTGGTTCCTCGACAACATCCTCCAGATCGTGGAACTCGAGAACACGCTGAAGGCGGCCGCGCCCGGCCTGCCGCCCGGCCTGCTCCGCAAGGCGAAGGAGTTCGGATTCAGCGACGTGCAGCTCGCCCGCATCTGCAAGAACACGGAGGAGGACATCCGTCAGGAACGCAAGCGGCTTGGCATCGAGCCCGTGTACAAGTCGGTCGACACCTGTGCGGCCGAGTTCGAGGCATTCACCCCATACTACTACTCGACCTATGAGCAAGAAACGGAAAACTGACAGCGGCGCGGCGAACGCCTTCGCGGAGCCGGCGGAGTTCGTGGCGATCCTGGACTTCGGCTCGCAGTACACCCAGCTTATCGCGCGGCGCGTGCGCGAGCTCGGAGTCTATTCCGAAATCGTCCGGCATGACATCCCGGCCGCGGCGCTAACCGCGCGGAAGCCCAAAGCCGTCATCCTGTCCGGCGGCCCGGCCAGTGTGCCGGCCCAGGGCAGCCCGCGCTGCGACGCCGCGATCTTCCGCCTCGGCGTCCCCGTCCTCGGTATCTGCTACGGCCTGCAACTGATGGCCGACACCCTCGGCGGGACGGTCCTCGGGGCCGACCACCGCGAGTACGGCCACGCGACCGTCCACGTTCAGAAGAACCACCTGCTCTTCAAGGGCCTTGGCGACAAGTTCTCCGTCTGGATGAGCCACGGGGACCGCGTGGAGAAGCTCCCGCGCGGATTCCAGGTCATTGCGTCGAGTCACAGCTCGCCCGTCGCCGCCATGGCGGACAAGTCGGGCCGGCTCTGCGGACTGCAGTTTCACCCGGAGGTCGTGCACACGCCGAAGGGCACGGAGATCCTGGGCAACTTCCTCTTCAAGATCGCCGCCTGCCGGGGCAACTGGACGATGGCGTCGTTTGTCGAGACGACCGTGAGCGGAATCCGCGAGCGGGCCGGAAGCGACCGCGTGCTGTGCGGAATGAGCGGCGGCGTCGACTCGTCCGTGCTCGCCTGCCTCCTCAACCGCGCGATCGGCGGCCAGCTCCAGTGCGTGTTCGTCAACAACGGCCTCCTCCGCAAGGACGAGCACACGGAGGTGGTCAAGACGTTCAAGGAGGCGATGGGCCTCAACCTGAAATACGTGAACGCGTCGCGCGAGTTCCTCTCGCGGCTCCGCAACGTCGCCGATCCCGAGCGCAAGCGGCGGATCATCGGCAACACGTTCATCCGGGTCTTCGAGCGGACGGTCAAGGAACTGGGCGATTTCAAGTACCTGGCGCAGGGGACGCTGTACCCCGACGTCGTGGAGAGCAACTCGGCGTTCGGCGGCCCGTCGGCCGTCATCAAGACGCACCACAACGTGGGCGGGCTGCCCGAGCGGATGAAGTTCAAGCTGATCGAGCCGTTCCGGCACCTGTTCAAGGACGAGGTGCGGCGGGTGGGCGAGGAGCTGGGCGTGCCGCATCACGTAATCTGGCGGCACCCGTTCCCCGGGCCCGGGCTGGCCGTGCGCGTCATCGGCGCAGTCACTCCCGCGAAGCTCAAGGTCCTGCGCGAGGCGGACGCGATCCTGATCGAGGAGCTGCGCACTGCGGGGCTGTACCGCAAGATCTGGCAGGCGTTCGCCGTGCTGCTCTCGGGCAAAGCGGTCGGCGTCATGGGCGACGAGCGCACCTACGCGAACGTGGTCGCCATACGCGCCGTCACCAGCCGCGACGGCATGACCGCCGACTGGGCGCGCATCCCGGCCAAGGTCACCGCGCATATCGCGAACCGCATCATCAACGAAGTGAAGGGCGTCAACCGCGTCGTGTACGACGTGAGCTCGAAGCCGCCCAGCACGATTGAATGGGAATGAACTGTGTAATATGAGGCAAAAGGGAAAAAGGGGAAAAGGGAAAAACGGAGCGAATTCAATTTGCCGACCTCCGTTCGGCAACAATGATCCTTTCCTCTTTTCCCCTTTTTCCCTTTTCCCCACCTTACACCATCTGTCGACAGGGGACATGCTATGGCGAAATATGTATTCGTGACCGGCGGCGTGGTCTCTTCGCTCGGAAAGGGCATCACGGCGGCCTCAATCGGCTGCCTCCTCAAGTCCTACGGCCTGCGGGTGAACATGCTCAAGATCGACCCGTACCTTAACGTCGATCCCGGCACGATGAGCCCCTACCAGCACGGCGAGGTATTCGTGACCGACGATGGCGCCGAAACCGACCTCGACCTGGGGAACTACGAGCGGTACCTCGACACGAACATGGCGCAGGTCAACAACATCACCACGGGCGCGATCTACGACACGATCATCACGAAGGAGCGGCGCGGCGACTTCCTCGGCGCGACCGTGCAGGTGATTCCGCACGTCGTCAACGAGATCAAGTCACGCATCCGGCAGCTCGGGCCCGGGCACGACGTGGTCATCACCGAGGTCGGCGGCACCACCGGCGACATCGAGGGCCTGCCGTTCCTCGAAGCCATCCGCCAGTTCCGCTTCGACGTCGGCCGCCAGAACGTCTGCTACGTGCACGTGACCCTCGTCCCCTACATCCGCGCGGCGCAGGAGATGAAGACAAAGCCCACCCAGCAGAGCGTCGCCAAGCTCCGCGAGATCGGCATCGAGCCCAACGCGATCATCTGCCGGACGGAGCGTCCGCTGACCGCCGAGATGAAGCGGAAGATCGGCATGTTCTGCAACGTGCCCGAGCCGGCCGTCATCGAGGAGCTGGACGTACAGACGTCGATCTACGAAGTGCCGGGCGAGCTCGAACGGCTGGGCCTGGGCCGGATCATCCTCAAGGACCTGGGCCTGAAACCGCGGCGCACGACGCGGCGCGACGGCCTCGACGCGTACGTAAACACGCTGCGCAGCGCCAAGGAGACCGTCGTCATCGGCGTCGCCGGCAAGTACACGCAGCTCAAGGACGCCTACAAGAGCATCTGGGACGCCCTCATCCACGCGGGCGTCGCGAACAACGTGAAGGTGGAGATCCGGTACGTGGACGTGGAAAAGCCCGGCCTGGCCGAGCAACTCGCGGCTGTCGACGGCATCCTCATCCCAGGCGGCTTTGGCGACCGTGGCAGCGAGGGGAAGATCAATGCGGTCCGGTTCGCGCGGGAGAACCGGGTGCCGTTCTTCGGGCTGTGCCTCGGGATGCAGGTCGCCGTCATCGAATACGCCCGCAACGTCTGCGGCCTTGCGGGCGCGAACACGACCGAGTTCAACCCGAAAACCCCGCACCCCGTGATCGACCTGCTGCCGGAGCAGCGGAAGATTTCGGCCAAGGGCGCGACGATGCGGCTCGGCGCGTATCCGTGCGTCCTGAAGGCGGGGACGTTCGCCCGCAAGGCGTATGGCAGGGACGAGATCTCCGAGCGCCACCGCCACCGCTATGAGCTCAACAACAAGTACCGCCGGACTCTTGAGAAGCACGGCATGACCGTTTCCGGGGAGTATCAGAGGAAGCGGCTGGGCGAGATCGTCGAGATCCCGGATCATCCGTGGTTCGTGGCGACACAGTTCCATCCGGAGTTCAAGAGCCGTCCGCTCCGTCCGCATCCGCTATTCCGCGAGTTCGTCAAGGCGGCGAAGAAGGCTCGCCGGGGCAAGTGACTGGCGGGCGGTCACTCCACGAAGAACACCCAACGCGGCAGAGCCGCAACCAAATGAGAGGACTCTGAACCACGCGGCCAGGGGCCGTACACGAAGAGAATCTCTGACAGGATTTACAGGATGGACTGGATTCCT
>CAYXNI010000292.1:0-4053 GCA_964466285.1 uncultured Planctomycetota bacterium
GCTTGTGACGGCGAACTGGCGGCCGAATTTCTTGTGCGTCTGCCAGTGGCCTTCGAGGAGCAGCGCCTCGCCCTCGACGAGCGACGGGAACTGGCCGACGATGGTAACCGGTTCGGAGAAGAGCGTGCGGTCGTCGGGCTCCAGGCGCGCGACCGTGTAGTGGTTGTCATCGTTGGTAAAGACGATGCGTGCGACCGTCCCGCGCAGCGTTTCGGCCGGTTCCGGTTCGCCGATGTTCAATGCCAACGGATTTCCCCCGCTGAGCGTTCGTGCATGTTCGACACGCCGATTCTAGTTTGCATGGCAGGTTTCGTCAAGGACGGCAGTGAGCGTGACCGTGGACGGTGGACAATGTTCACGTGTTCAGTCCACTGTCCACAGTCCATTGTCCATTGGGGTCTTGGCATTGAATTGCTGCTTGGATTTTGGCATTGGGCATTGCCGCGGAATCCGCTACAATCCCCTTGACCTGCACTGTGACCCTGCGAGGTGACGATGTTCGAATACCAGGAGACCGGCCGGTTCTTTGCGCAGATCGCTGACGGACTGGAAGATCTGGCCGCGGAAGAGCTGGCGGAGCTGGGCGCGGAGCGGGTGACGCCGATCTTCCGCGGCGCACACTTCAACGCCGACAACGCGACGCTCTACCGCGTCAACTACTGCTCCCGCCTCGTCTCCAAGTTCCTCGCCCCGCTCCTCTCGTTCCCCTGCTACAGCACGGAGCAACTGTACGCGAAGGCGCAGACGATCGACTGGACGCGGCTGTTCCGGGTCGAACAGACGTTCGCGGTGTTCTCGAATGTCTCGAACAGCAGTATCACCCACTCGAAGTACGCGGCACTTTGCCTCAAGGACGCCATCGTGGACCAGTTCCGCGACAAGAAGGGCAAGCGGCCCGACGTGAACGCGGACGAGCCGGACGTGTGGTTCCACCTGTTCGTGCACCGGAACCAGGCGACGATCAGCCTGGAGACATCGGGCGGCGCGCTGCACAGGCGCGGCTATCGCAAGGCGACGCGCGAGGCGCCGCTCAACGAGATCGTGGCCGCCGCCATCATCCGCATGACCGAGTGGGACGGCGACCGGCCGCTGTATGATCCGATGTGCGGGAGCGGCACGCTGCTGTGCGAGGCCCTGATGCGGTACTGCCGAATCCCATCGGGCTACTTCCGCAAGCGGTTCGGCTTCGAGTTCCTGCCCGACTACGACGCGCGCACCTGGCACGGCGTCAAGAAGAAGGCCGGCGACCAGATCCGCGAGCTGCCCGACGGCCTGATCGCGGGGAGCGACGCGTCGCTGAAGGCGGTCGAGGTGGCGGGCGAGAACGTGCGGAACCTGCCGGGCGGCACGCGGGTCAAGCTCAAGGTGACCGCGTTCGAGAAGATCAAGGCCATCGATAACTCGGCCGTCGTGACGAACCCGCCGGCCGGGATCCGCATCGGTGCGAAGGAGGGCATTGACGTTTTCATCAAGTCGTTCGGCGATTTTCTCAAGCAGCGGTGCCGGGGCTCGGCCGCCTACATCTACTTCACCGACCGCACGCTCGTGAAGAAGATCGGCCTGCACACCACGTGGAAGAAGCCCATCACGAGCGGGGGGATTGAAGGGCGGCTGGTGAAGATCGAACTATATTGATCCAGAATCTGCTCACATCTTGGCTCTGTCTTTGTTTGGCTGTTGCATCAAATCAATGTAGAGTTCATTCGAACCAAGACGGGTAATTCGCAAAGCGGAGCGATCATACAATGCGGGAATCTGTTTCTTCGGAAGCAGTAGCCTGATTGTCCGGGCTTGCCGCGGTGTCCTCTCAATCAGCTTCCTCTTCTCCAATGTCAGGATCATCTGGTGGACGGCGGGAGGCGTCACTCGGAAGTACTGCTGCATCTCCCATTCCGAAGGAGGACGCCCGTGGAGTTGAGTGTACTGATGAATGAAGGCAAGGTATTGCCCTTGCTTCTGCGTGTACGGCAGCTTCCTCGGGGAGTTGGGCGCCTTGTACGGGCAAATCACGTCGATCATCTCGCCATTGTCGAACACGACCGCGTGCTGATCCGGCTCGCTGTCCACAAGACACACCTTTTTCCGGTGGCTCATTGTTTTCATTTCACGGACCGTGTTCTCACTGAAATCGGAAACATGGCCACAATCGCATTCGTAGGATGACGGGAAGATCTCCCGCGGCATGCGTTATTGCCTCGTCTGCACTCCGGCCGATCGCTCACTATTTCATTCAACCAGTTTTCGGACCGAATCCGGCAGGCTGGTGATCAGTTCCGGCTTCGCCTCGGCCATGCTGGCGATGTCGGCGAGGTCCTTCTGTCGCTTGCTCTTTCGCCGCGTCTCATCCTCATAGGCCCAGACCTTGCCGCGAGCTGCTCAGACTCAACGAGAGCTGCGGACGCGTCTCTTGGCAATGGCGACGAGAGACCTTATTGACCTCCTCATCATCCCGGAAGTGACGGGCCACATCCGGTGACAACAGAACAAGGTTCGTTCCAGCCCTATACCGCTTGGCGTATTTCCCCCGCACTCCGCCCTTCAGCGCGGCCAGATCGTATTCCGGTCTCAGATCATCGTGCCGTCTCTTCCTGGGCACCTTCCTCATAGTGTCTACTTTCGCGCGATGTCGTCTCTCGAGCACTTATAATCCGAACCGTGTCGCCGCGTTGGGGCCTTTGTGGCGAAAACACTGCTTTCTCCCTGTCCCCCGTGCCTTCGCGGTGCTCTATCTTTCTTCCCGTTTTGCGGTTTCCCCCTTTGCCGTCTTCTGTTACGCCTTTTCGCGTTCCTCGATTCTGCGCATGAGGCGGAAGGCGCCGATGTTGTTGGGCTCGAGGGCGAGGCACTTTTCACAGCACTCCCTGGCTTCCTTGGTGCGGCCGGCGGCGAAGTAGCTCGACGCGGCGTGCAGGTAGCCGTTGGCGGGCCGGTCCTCGTACATTTTCATGAGGACGTCGCGCAGGCCGTCTTCGCCGTAGACCATCTCGACGAGCTGCTGGTTTTCGACGAGCATGCGGGTCACGAGGCCGTTGTTGGCGAAGCGGGGCATGATGCTGAGGAGGTGTTCGGTGGCGTCGTCGAACAGTTGTTCCGTGGCGCGGATGTCTTCGTAGACGGCGGTCGAGGCGCGCTCGATGATGCGCTTGCAGGCGCGGAAGAAGAGGCGCTCGTAGACGGGGACGCGGATGCGGCGCTCGGCGATGGCGGCCATCGTGCGGTACGTCGGGCCGTAGTGCTCGAGGATGTAGCAGTTCTCCTTGATTTTCATGGTCTCGTGGAAGACGGAGCCGATGAGTACGTCGAAGAGGCCCTCGGCGTAGAGCGTGTCGCCGGTGGGGCGGCCGGCGTTGCGAAACAGGGCGTGGCACTCTTCCTTGAGCCCGAAGAGTGTGCGCTCGACGAAGATGTTGATGGGCTCGAACCGCATGGGCTCGGACGAGCGGAACATCTCGATGATGGCGTCGAAAGCGACGCGCGCGATGAGGAACCGCTTGAATACGCTGGCGACCTTTTCGTTGCGGACGCGCCGCGAGTATTCGCCGTGGGTGACCGGGGTAACGGCTGGGCCGCGACTTCGGGCGGCGGCGGGCGATTCGGAGAACATGAACTTGAAGGTTCGGCTGGTGTCAGACACGGGACGCCCCCTTTCTGCGTTCTATCGCCACTTGTCGTACATGACGATCTCGTCCGCGGGCAAGCGCGGCCGCGCCTCCGGCTCGCCGGCCGGATAGCCCAGGGGCATGAGCTCGACCACGTGCACGTCATCGGGGATGCCGAGGACCTTCTTGACCGCGGCCTGGTTGAACGCGCCGATCCAGCACGTGCCCAGACCTTCCTCGACGGCCTTGAGGGTCATGTGGTCCATCGAGATGGCCACGTCGATGGGATAACACGGTTCGCCGCAGCTCATGCGGTGTTCGTCGGTCTTGGCGCAGCCGACGAGGACGACGGGCGCTTCGCCGACGCACTTCTGGTTGTTCGCGGCCTCGGCCAGCTTTGCCCGGAGCGAGGCATCACGGACGACGACGTACCGCCACTCCTGCCGGTTGCTGG
>CAYXNI010000293.1:0-4029 GCA_964466285.1 uncultured Planctomycetota bacterium
CGCCTAACAATATGAAGAGGAAGTTCTCGACAGGATGAACAGGATGTACCGGATTGGTGGCGATGCATAGCATCGCCACACCATCCCGTCAATCCTGTGAATCCTGTCAGGGTCTTTTCGTTAGCGGTTCTAAGAAGAGGCGGAGGGCGCTGATGGATTTGTTCGAGGCGGCTGGGGCCAGACGGCGGGCGGCGGAAGACCGGCCTGAGCCGGTACTGCGCGAAGCGCTGACCGTGTCGGCGCTGACCGCGCTCATCAAGGGCTCCCTCGAGGAACAGTTTCCCGACGTGTGCGTGGTCGGCCAGGTGTCGAACGTCTCGCGCGCTCCTTCAGGGCACGTGTATCTCACGCTCAAGGACGAGAGCGCCGAGATCGCGGCCGTCATCTGGCGGAACACGGCGCAGCGAATACCGTTCCGGCTTGAGAACGGCCAGGAGATCGTCGTCCAGGGCCGGCTCGCCGTGTACGAGCGGCGCGGCTGCTACCAGATCGTGATCAACACCGTCCAGCCGAAGGGCATCGGGGCCCTGCAACTGGCGTTCGTGCAGATGCGTGACAAGCTGGCGAAGGAGGGGCTGTTCGACCAAGCGCACAAGAAGCCGCTGCCGTTCCTGCCGTCGGTCATCGCAATCGTGACCTCGCCAAGCGGTGCGGCCATTCACGACATGCTGACGATGATCGAAGGCCGGCTGTCAAGGGTGCACGTGCTGATCTACCCGGTGGCGGTGCAGGGCGAGCAGGCGGCGGCGCAGATCGCGGAGGCGATCCGCGACCTGAACCGCATGGGCGGAATCGACGTGATGATCGTGGGGCGGGGCGGCGGCAGTATCGAGGACCTCTGGCCGTTCAACGAGGAGGTCGTGGCGCGCGCGATCTACGACTCTACTATCCCCGTGATCTCGGCGGTTGGGCACGAGACGGATGTGTCGATATCGGACCTGGTGGCGGACGTCCGCGCCCTGACGCCGACGCAGGCGGGCGAGCTGGTGGTGCCGTCGAGGGAACTGCTCGACGAGAAGCTGGGGTTGAACGCGCGCCGGCTGGCGCGGGCGCTTGTGACGGGCGTCAAGCACGCGCGCGCCCGGCTGGACGCCGCCGCTAGGTCATACGGGATGCGCGTGCCGATCGAGCGGGTGCGGCAGGGTCAGCAACGCCTTGACGAGATTTCGGGGCGGATGAAGCTGTCGTCGACTCGTGAATTTGCCCGGCTGCGCGAACGCCTTGACCGGGGGGCCGCGTCGCTTCAGGGGCTGAGCCCGCTGCGGGTCCTGGCGCGCGGCTACAGCATCACCACGCTGCGCGGCAGCGACAAGCCGCTTCACTCGCCCGGCGATGCGCCGGCCGGCTCCCGGCTGCGTACGATTCTTGAGCGTGGAGAGCTGGAGTCGACGGTCTGACCTCATGGCGGGCACGAGGTCGCCATTCGTGTCCGCATACCTGTTGCGTTTGACACGCCGCTGATTCGGTGCTATATTCGGTTTGTGGGAGTGTGAGAGCGTTCGGATGAGAGACATCAGCGATATGCTTGAGGAGTGGCCTTACGATCCGGCCTCGTGCGTTCGGAAGATCGAGGCGCGGACGGGCGCGAAGTCTTGCAGGTTCGGACTCCGCTCGGCATCGAGCAGTACGAACTGGAAGGGCGGCCGGACGGCCTCCGCCCGTACGGCGAGGAATCGGTGCTGGACCACGCGGAGGCGCAGGTTCTACTGCACACGGAGCAGGCCGGCGAGACGGAGGGGTTCGTGATCGACGACCGCGTGGCCGTGGAACTGCAGCAGGAGGGGTTGCTCTACTACTACCGCTACCTGGTGTGCTTTCAAATCGGGGAATATGATGTGGTGATCCGGGACGCGCGGCGGAACCTCAGGATGTTCGATCTGCTGAAGCTGTATTGCACGGACACGGAGGTCGTGAACGACGGGGAGCAGTATCGGCCGTATGTGATGAGGATGGCCTCGGCGGCGGAGGCGCTTCAGGCGATTGCGAACTCGGACTCCGTGCGTGCCAAGAGCGTCATCCGCAAGGCGATGCGGGCGATTTCCGCGCTGCCGGCGGTGCCGACGGCGACCTTCGAGCACGAGAGGAAGCGGTCGCTCGCCATCCTGGGCGGGATGCTGAAGGCGCTGCCGCAGAGCCGGCGGCCGACTGAGGAAGAGGTGTTGAGGCGGGAGCTGGAGAAGGCGGTGGCGCAGGAGAACTACGAGCGTGCGGCGGCGCTGAGGGATCAGTTGAGGGGGCTGGCGGCGCCCGGCGGGGAGCCGGCGCATGGGCCGGGGGAGCGCTATTTCTCTTCATCGTGACTGCGCGCCCCGGCGGGCGTATGTGTTTAGAGACTATCTCAAAATGTGGGGCCGACATTCCTGTCGGCCAAATGACAGGCAAGAATGCCTGTCCCACCGCATTCTGAGATAGTTTCTAAGCGGATACTGGCGCTCTGCGGTCATGCCTCGCGTTCGTGCGGTGGCGCGAGTTGGCCGTGGATGGCCCGGCTGACCCGGTTCATGAGTTCGCTGAAGTCCGCCTCGGCCCGCGCGAGACGCTGCATTTTCGGGTTCCTCGTGACTTTTTCCTGCATGCTGCGGAGCTGGCGTTTGTCCTCTGGTTCGATCGGCTTGGTCTGTCGCTGAAGCTCTTCAAGCTTGCGGCTGTGTTCGTTCAGTGCCTGGATGTCGGCCTGGAGCGCGCTGTCGCCGCTCACTTCTTGCCGCGCGGCATTCAACTCGTTGAAGCGTTCGGAGGCGGCGATGAGGCGTCCGAGCTCCTCGGCCTTGGCGAGGATGTCTTTCATTTGTGGACTCCCATGATGAGCGACATGGCCTCGGCCCTGGTGGCCGGGTTCTCGCGGAAGATTCCGCGGACGACGGAGGTGACGGTCTTGGCGCCGGGCTTCTTGATGCCGCGCATGGTCATGCAGAGGTGTTCCGCCTCAAGGACGGCGAGCGCGCCCCTGGGCTTGATGGTCTGCATGATGCATTCCGCGATTTCGGTGGTCAGGCGTTCCTGCACCTGGAGGCGGCGGGAATAGAGGTCGACGATGCGGGCGAGCTTGCTGATGCCCATGAGGTTCTTGGCGGGCAGGTAGGCGACGTGGGCGACGCCGATGAAGGGGAGGAGGTGGTGCTCGCACATCGAGAAGAAGGGGATGTTGCGCACGAGGACGATCTCGTCGTGGGAGTCGGACCGGAGGACGCGGATGATTTCGCCGGGGTCGCAGCCGCGGCCGCCGAAGATTTCTTCGCACATGCGGGCGAAGCGCTCGGGCGTTTCCTTCAGTCCTTCGCGCTCAGTGTCTTCGCCGATCCCCTTCAAGATGAGGAGAACGCCTTCCTTGATCTTCTCTCTGTCCATCTGCGTCTCGCTAACGGGCCATGAGGGATTTCATCTCGCGCACGGCCTGGGCCAGCCCCACAAAAACGGCCCGGGAGATGATGCTGTGTCCGATGTTGACTTCTTCCACCTCGGAAAGGGCAATGACGGGGCGGACGTTCGTGTAGTTAAGACCGTGCCCTGCATGTACGCGGAGGCCGAGGTCACGGGCGGTGGCGGCGGCCTGGGCGAGTTGGCTCAGGCGGCGCGCCCGCTCTTCCGGGGTCCGGGCGTTCGCATAGGCGCCGGTATGAAGTTCGATGGCCTGGGCGCCGGTCTGCGCCGAGGCGGCGACCTGCGCGGCGGAGGGTTCGATGAACAGGCTGACGGGGATTCCGGCGTCTTGGAGCCGCCGGACGGCGTCCGTGACGGGCCGAAGCGATCCGGCCACGTCGAGACCGCCTTCGGTGGTCAACTCCTGGCGGCGCTCGGGGACCAGTGTGGCCTGGTCGGGCAGGGTGGCGACGGCGATGTCGAGGATTGGGTCGCAGCAGGCCATTTCGAGGTTGAGGCGGGTCTGCACGGTCTCGCGCAGGAGGCGGAGGTCGCGGTCCTGGATGTGGCGGCGGTCTTCGCGCAGGTGAATGGTGATGCCGTCCGCGCCCGCCATCTCGGCGATGCCGGCGGCCACGACCGGTTCAGGCTCCATCCCGCCCCGCGCCT
>CAYXNI010000294.1:0-4017 GCA_964466285.1 uncultured Planctomycetota bacterium
GACCACGGGCATCTCGGCGGCGGACCGGGCGCTCACGATCCAGACGGCGATCCGCGACGACGCGAAGCCGGAGGACCTGAACCGCCCGGGGCATGTGTTTCCGCTCCGGGCGCGCGAGGGCGGAGTGCTGGTGCGCGCGGGGCACACCGAGGCGGCGGCCGACCTGGCGCGCCTGGCCGGGCTGCGGCCGGGCGGCGTGATCTGCGAAATCATGAACGACGACGGCACGATGGCGCGCGCCCCCGAACTGAAGGACTTCTGTAAGAAGCACGGACTCAAGCTGTGCTCGGTCCAGGACCTCATCCTGTATCGGCGCAAACAGGAACGCCTCATCGAGCACGTGACCGCGGTGCGGCTGCCGACCAGGTTCGGGGACTTCGACCTCCACTGTTACCGGTCGAGCATCGACAACTATCTCCACCTGGCCCTGTGCCTGGGCGGGATCAAGCCGGGCGTCGTGCAGGAGCAGCCGGTGCTGGTACGTGTGCACTCGGAATGCCTGACGGGCGACATCTTCCACTCGACGCGCTGCGACTGCGGCGAGCAGCTCGAGGCGGCGGAGGAGATGATTGCGAAGCAGGGCACGGGCGTCCTTCTCTACATGCGGCAGGAGGGGCGCGGGATCGGGCTCGAGGGCAAACTGCACGCCTACAAACTCCAGGACGCGGGGATGGACACGGTCGAGGCGAACGAGGAGCTCGGCTATGCGGCGGACGAGCGCGACTACGGCATCGGCGCGCAGATTCTGCGCGACCTGGGGCTGATGCGAATCCGGCTGCTGACGAACAATCCGAAGAAGTATAGAGCGCTGGCGGGGTACGGGATCGAGATCGTCGAGCGCGTACCGATCGAGATGGCTCCGAAAGAGACGAACCGGGATTATCTGAAGACGAAGAAGGATAAGATGGGGCATTGGCTGGAGAATGTTTGAAGTTTAAGGTTGAAGGTTTAAAGTTCAGAAAGAAGAGTTCCGGGTTTGGCGATGCGAAAGACTTTTGACTGCGTCGAATTGCAGCACAGAGGTGCGGCAAGATCCGGCGTAAGCTCAAGGGTATGACTCTGTACGAGGAAGTCAAGCATTGGCGACGCGTGTCCGATCAGTTGCGGACGCGCCAAAAGGGAAAGTAACAGAGGCAGAGAAGAACTGGCAGAGACTTAAGCCCGCTCGAGGACGGAACGTTGGTTGTCTGAGCTTTGAGAGACCTGTTGGTCTCTTGGTAGCCAGCGTGGTTGTTCCTAGTGCTCGAACTGTGTGTTGCTTTCGAGCCACGAGACGGGGAGGAGGCTTTGATGTTCGAGACCGGCCGCGAAATTGCGAGTTGTCGCGACGTCATAGATTTCATAGACAAGGAGAAGGAAAAACTAATCCAAGCGAGGAAGAGAGAAAGAACAGTCAAGCTCAAGCGGTTTTGGTTCCGGGGCCAAGCCAAGGCTGATGCTTCGTGGAAGTTACAGCCCAAGGGACTGAGGTCTGAGTATCGGAGCCACATGCAGCAGATGCTTACCGAGTTCCGAGCTGAGGCGACGGCAATCGTTCCAGACCCGCCCGGTCACGATGATCTGCGACAGTGGTGCTTCCTGATGCAGCACTACGGGATGCCAACCTTGCTTTTGGACTGGACTCGCTCTCCTTTGGCCGCGCTATACTTCGCCACAAACGACCTACCGGAGACCTCGCCACAAGACGGCGTGCTGTGGGTCCTTCGTCCAGGATTGTGGAATGGTCGTGCGGTGTGCAAGACGCACGGCGCGTTGCCGGAGGCGTATGATAAAGGACTCGATTCCCTGTTCGCCATTCATTTCGACAGAGACATCTTCAAGAGCAGGGAGGATAAAGAACACAGTGCGCCAGACTATGGGCCGGGAACCGTGCTGTCGATTGAGCCTATCTACAACTCCAATCGGATGATAGCGCAACAGAGCGTCTTCACAATACATGGCCCGGACTCATGTCCCGTCGAAGAGATGCTCGAGTGCAAAGACGAACCTTGCGTGTGGAAATGCGTCATACCGTCGGCGAATAAGGGGACCGTGAGGCAAGAACTCTACGACCTTGGCGTCCATGTTTCGGCCTTGTTTCCTGACCTTGACAATCTCTCCCGCTGCATCAAGAACAGATACAGCAGTTCCTAGCCATGGTATGGGCGGTGGGACGTAGCATGAGCCGGTTCGGGCGCTCTGCTGAAATGGCGTGCGGAGTTTGAGGTTGAAACTGGCGACGTTCAATGTGAATTCAGTCCGGTCGCGGATGCCGATCGTGATGGACTGGCTGGCGGCGCACCGGCCGGACGCGCTGTGCATGCAGGAAACGAGGGTGGCGGATGATCTGTTCCCGCTCGCGGAGTTCGAAAAGGCGGGATACCGCGTCGCGTTCCACGGCGAAGGGGGGCGGGCGGGCGTGGCGATCGCGAGCCGCGAGGCACTGAAGGGCGTGGCGTTCGGCATCGACGACGGCGGGCCGGCCGACAAGGACCGGCTGGTGCAGGGGACGCTGGACGGGGTGCATATCATAAATACGTATGTCCCGCAGGGCCGTGAGCCGGATTCGCCGATGTACCAGTACAAGCTGGAGTGGTTCTCGCGGCTGATCGGCTTCCTCGGGAAGCATTACACGTCGAAGCAGAAGGTGGTGTGGTGCGGGGACATGAACGTGGCGCCGGCCGACATCGACGTTCACGATCCGAAGGGGCTGCTCGGCCACGTGTGCTTCAACCCTGTGGTGCAGGCGGCCTTCCAGCGGGTGGCGGACTGGGGTTTTGTGGACGTGTTCCGCAAACATCATCCGGAGCCGGGGCAGTACACGTTTTTCGACTATCGTGCTCTGGGGGCGCTGAAGAAGAACAAGGGTTGGCGGGTGGACCACGTGATGGCGACAACGCCGCTGGCTGCGAGGTCGATGGATTCGTACATCGATCTGGAGCCGCGGAAGTGTGCGAGGGCTTCGGACCACACGGTGCTCGTCGCCGAGTTTGACGTCTGAGCGGTTCGTGGTTCGTGAGGCGGTGCAGTTTTCGCGGGAAAGTCGCAAGCGTTCGTATATAATGGGTGAATGATTCCATCGAGGCCAACGCTTGGGGCTCTAAGACGCGGTTTCAAAACCGTGGCACGGCCATCCTGGCCGTGTTCAAATCTGGATTCCAACACGGGCGGGACGCCCGTGCCACAAAACCGGAAACGCGTTTGGAAGCAGCGTCTAAAGGGCGGCGCGCGCCCGGACGTGGTCTTTCCCCGGCGGGGCGTGGCGTGGCGTGGTGTGGCGACCGCGCTGCTGCTGACCGTCTTCCTCGTCATCAATCGGGCCGGTGCGGCGGAAATGTCTGACGGCGCGGCCGTCCGGCAGGCGTTGGGGATTCCGTCTCTTCCTGCCATTGCGCCCATCAGGAAAGCGGGGCGCGCGCCCGAGGGGCTTGGGCTGACGGCGGACGAGGACATCGGCGTGGTGCTTGCCAAGATCGCGGAGGCGGAAGCGTTCGCGGCGGAGCGGCAGTGGGTCAACGCGGCGGGGAAGTTTCAGGAGCTGCTCGACCGTCACGGGGAAGTGACCGTGCCGGTCGAGGAGCAGACTTTCTGGCCGGTGTGGCGATACTGCACCGTGCGGCTGCTGGAGCTGGGGCCTGAGGCGTTGGGCGCATATCGTGCCGCGTTTGGGGCGGCGGCAAATTCGCTGGGCAGCAGGTGGGCGAGGGCGATGCTGACGCAATCGCTGGGGGTGCCGTCGATCGTCCAGGCGTGGCAGCCGAGGTCGCGTGACGACACGGCGGATGCAACCGGGCGCAGGCGGGACTTGGCGCAACCGATCCAGCTTTGCTCGGTTTTGGGCGCTGCGATGTAGAGTTGGTGGCCTTCGGCGCGCAGCGCGTGGGTGAGCGCGTGGAGGAAGGGGCTGTCGATGCCGTCGTCGTTGGTGACCAACAGATTCATAGGGCATTAGGGCTGGCCGAGCGGCATCCCGAGGCAAACCCCAATTCGGCGCAAATCCTGCGCTTTTTGTGCGTTTTCGTTCAATTTTGGCCGGCT
>CAYXNI010000295.1:0-4013 GCA_964466285.1 uncultured Planctomycetota bacterium
ACACCTTCAGGATGGTGCTGAGGGTGGACGTGCAGACCGTCTCGCTGCTCGCGGCGATCTTCGCACTGTCGCTCGCTCTCGAAAAGACAGGGTTCATCGGAGAGATCGCGGGATGGGTTGCGAGCCTGGTCGGGACGAACGAGTTTCTGGCGTACACGATCATCGTGTGGGTCTCCGTGCTGTTGTCTGCGGTGATCGACAACGTGCCGTATACCGCTCTCATGGTGCCCACGGTGATCCAGATCGCCAGCCAGATGACCGGGGAGACAACGATCACGAGGACGCACATACTGCTGGGTCTGGGCCTGCTGATCGGGGCGTGCCTGGGCGGGAACATCACGCCCGTAGGAGCCTCGGCCAACATCGTTTCGGTCGGGCTGCTGCGCAAGAACGGTTATCACGTGAGTTTCTGGACGTTTGTTCGGATGGGCCTGCCGTTCACGATCGCGGCGACGGTGCCTGCATACTTGCTTGTTTGGTTTCTCTGGGGGTACTGAACTTGTTTCATGACGAGATGAAGCTTGATGCGGCGGCAGAGACAGAGCGGATTGCGTCGTTTGTCCGCAAGGAGATTCGGGAGGCCGGACGCTCTCGGGTCGTCCTCGGCCTGTCCGGCGGGATCGACTCGGCCCTGGTCGCCTTTCTCTGTGTCCGGGCGATCGGAAAGGAGAACGTCCTCGCCTTCCTGCTCCCGTACCGGACCAGTTCGCCGCAAAGCAGCTCTGATGCCCTGGCGGTGAGCGATCTTCTCGGAATCAAGGCGGAGACAATCGACATCACCCCGGCGGTAGACGCGCTGAAAGCCGCTCTGCGCCCGGCCGACCCACTGCGCCTGGGGAACCTGACGGCTCGGACACGGATGATCGCGCTGTACGACCGGTCGGCCGCTCACAACGCGGTCGTCGCGGGCACCGGCAACCGGACGGAGTCGATGCTCGGCTATACCACGCTCCACGGGGACTCCGCGTGCGGGTTCGCCCCGATTCTTCACCTGTACAAGTGCCAGGTCCGCCAGCTCGCCGAGTATCTGGACGTGCCGGGTCACGTGATCCGAAAGACCCCCACCGCCGACCTGTGGCAGGGCCAGACCGACGAGGCGGAACTCGGCTTCACCTATGACGAGGCGGACTGGCTTCTGTTCAACATGCTGGACCGGCGCAAGAGTGATGCGGAGCTGGAGGCGATGGGGTTCGGCCGTGGCTTCGTCGCGCGCGTGAAACAGCTCGCCGCCAAATCCGAGTTCAAGCGGCGCATGCCGCATTCGCTGCTCGAAGGCCAACGCTGACCTCTGGGGTAAGCTTCCGTGGGCAAGTACGTCACGCGGGGCGGGGAGAAGCTGGAGTTCGCGCTCCGCCGGTTCCATGTCGAAGCCGCCGGCAAGGCCGCGGCGGACCTCGGCTCGCATATCGGGGGCTTTGTCGACTGCCTCCTTCAGAATGGGGCGGCACGGGTGTACTCGGTCGACACGAGCTACGGAACGCTGGCCTGGAAGCTGAGGCAGGACGCGAGGGTGGTCGTGATGGAACGCGTGAACGCGCTGCACGTGGAACTGCCCGAGAAGGTGGACCTCATCACGATCGACGTGGGTTGGACGCGCCAGCACCTGATTCTGCCGCACGCGGTGGCTCTGGCTAAGAGCGGCGGCACGGTGCTGTCGCTGCTAAAGCCGCAATATGAGGCCAAGCCGGGCGAGGTGACCCGCGGTGTGCTCGCGCCGGAGCGGGCGCGCGAGCTCGCCGAACGTGTGATAGAGAACCTCGGAACGATCGGCGTCCGTGTTGCAGAGTGGGCCGAATCTCCGATCGAGGGCGGCAAGGGCAATCGCGAGTTCTTCGTCAAGGTCGAGGCGGGCTGAGGAGGCGGTCATGAGTAAAAAGAAATGGGTCTTGATGACTGCCTGCGGGATACCGGCGCTGCTCGTATTAGCCGTCGCGGGGCTGTACCTGTACGGTCTCTGGCGGCAGTCGGGCCGGCAGGTCGAGCCGCGGCTTCTTGTGAAGATTCTCCCGTGCGAACGGCTTCTCTACGACGTCACGTCGCCGCTGGGAGAGTCGGGCACGATCACCGTGGAGGTCAGCCCTCTGCTGACGCTGGAGGACGGGCGGAACGCGTACCGCATCACGTACACGCTGCACACCGTGCCGGCCGTCGCGGCGATCTACGTGCTCAAGGGCCAGGTCACCACGCTCATCGACGCCCGCACCCTGCTGCCCCTTGAATACGAGCAGCAGGTGGTTTCCGGCCTCGGCATCAAGGGGGGGGAGCGCAAGCACGAGAAGCTGGTATATGATCGAACCGCCCATACGCTGACCTACTACAAGGAGCCCGACGGGCAGGAAGGCGTCTGGCGGCTGAAGAACACGCGTCCGATCCCGCCGGACGCGCAGCACTTCACGTCCCTCTTCTACTTCATCCGCGACATCAACATGCAGCCGGACGGGCAACTGAACGCGACGATATCGGACCGGAAGCGCGACTTCCCGGTCATTGCCGCCGTGCTTCGAGAAGAGGATTACGAGGCGCCCGACGGCGCGACGCGGCAGGCCGTCGTCCTGCACACCAAGTCCGACTTCGGCAAGGAGGAAGTCCAGGGCGCCGATTTTCTCATCTGGCTCGACAAGGAGGACCGGTACCCGGTTCGTATTGACGCGAAGACAAAGTGGGGTACAATATCCGGCAAACTCGTCAACCGGACGATCATAACACCTTCGTCAGAGACCAATGAACGCAGCAGGAATCATACCGGCACGGTTTCAGTCGACCCGGCTCCCGGGAAAACCCCTTCTTAATGAAACCGGGAAGTATCTCATCCAGCACGTGTGGGAACGCGCGCGACAAGCGAGCTCCCTTGATCGGGTCCTGATTGCGACGGATGATGAGCGCATCCTCCGCGCGGCCCGCGAGTTCGGGGCGGACGCCCGCATGACCGCGGCGTCTCACTCGACCGGCACCGACCGCATCACCGAGGTTGCCGCACAACTCGACTGTGAGATCGTCGTCAACATCCAGGGCGACGAGCCCGAGATTGAGCCATCGGCCATCGACGCGGCGGTCGCGGCCCTGCGGTCAACTCCCGACGCGATGATGTCGACACTGGCCGAGCGGACGACCGACGCGCGCCGGGCCGCGGACCCGAACACGGTGAAGGTCGTATGCGCCGCCGACGGCCACGCCTTATATTTCTCACGCTCGCCCATCCCATGTTTCCGCGATCCGGGCGAGCAGCCGTCTTACCTGCTCCACGTCGGCCTGTACGCCTACCGCCGCGATTTCCTGCTCCGATACGCCCGAATGCCCCAGACCCCGCTCGAGCGGGCCGAGAAGCTCGAGCAGCTTCGCGCCCTCGAGAACGGGTACATCATCCAGGTTGTCACGACGGACCGCGGCGCGCTGGGCATCGACACCGCGGCCGACTACCGTGCGTTCGTACAGAGATACAGGAAACGATAGGGGAGACCTGCGCCAGGGAACCTTCCGATGAGAACCGAATCCGCAATCCAGATCGACACGCGCCGTGCCATCGCGACGGTGATGGAACTGCTGCGCGTGCCGGGCGTGTCGTGCCAGGAGCGAGACGTCGCCGAGAAGATAATCGAGATTCTCGCGCGGCACGGTCTTCCGAGAAAGGCGGTGACTTTCGACAAGGCTCACAAGAGGAGCTCGTACGGCGGGAATTGCGGGAACCTGATCGTTACGGTGCCTGGCACCGTGGCGGGGCCGAGGCGGATGCTGCTCGCGCACATGGACACGGTGCCCATCTGCCGCCAGGCCATGCCGGTCCGCCACGGAGCCGTGATCCTGTCGGCGCAAAAAGGGACCGGCGTTGGCGCGGACAACCGCGGCGGCTGCGCGGCGCTGGTGACGGCGGCCGTCGAGATACTGACCCGCAACCTGCCGCATCCTCCGTTGACTCTGCTCTTCACAGTCCAGGAGGAGATCGGGCTGGTCGGCGCGAGGTACGTGGATACCCGGCTTCTCGGCTCCCCTGCCCTCTCGTTCAACTTCGATGGCAA
>CAYXNI010000296.1:0-4006 GCA_964466285.1 uncultured Planctomycetota bacterium
GAAGACTGTGGTGGCATCGGCGCTTGCGGCGGTGCTGCGGGGGCGCGGACGAAATGTTGGGGTGATGAAGCCCGTGGCGACCGGT
Source organism: uncultured Planctomycetota bacterium (assembly GCA_964466285.1). Taxonomy (GTDB): domain Bacteria; phylum Planctomycetota; class PUPC01; order PUPC01; family PUPC01; genus CAYXNI01. The sequence goes on from CAYXNI010000296.1 coordinate 86, forward strand.
TGCGTGGAGGTCGAGGGGCAGTTGGTTTCGGCGGATGCGATGTGCCTTGCTCGCGCGGCGGGGGTGAGCGATGCTCAGGAGTTGGTGTGCCCGATCCGGCTGCGGCTGCCGTTGGCGCCGCTTGTTGCGGCGGAGCTTGAGGGCCGCGAGGTCGATCTGTCGCTGGTAGTGGCTGCGCTAGTGCGGCTGGCGGCGGTTCACGACTGCTTGATTGTGGAGGGGATTGGCGGCATAATGGTGCCTGTGACGAGGCGGAAGTCGGTGGCGGACTTGGCGGCGGGGTTCGGGGCTCCGCTGCTGATCGTGGGCCGGGCGGGGCTTGGAACGATCAACCATGTGCTGTTGACGGTGGAGCACGCGAGGTCTCGGGGGCTGCGGGTCGCGGCGATCGTGCTAAATAGTCCTGGCGAACCGGACGGTGGGATGGCGGAGAAGACAAATGCGTCGGTGATCGCGCGCCTGACGGGTCTGCCGGTGATTGGGCCGCTTGGCTATTGCCAGGGTGCGTCGGTCGAGAGATCGGAGCTGGGCGAACTGCCGTCGATGCTGGCCGGGCTGGAGGGGACTGAGCGCCTGGTGGAGCAGTTTCTCGGGCAGTGACGAGCGCCGAGAGGCCGCGGAACTGGTGCGAGCGGGTTTTGCGGTTCCTGGGTGGGGCCGTGTTCTGAATGGGATCGGAGCGGGTCTTGGATGGAATGAGCGTATTGCTCGGGGTGCGGCGTCAGATTATCTGGAACGTCGCGCGGACGATTGGCGAACACTCGCGGCTGAAGCTGCTGCTGATATTTTTTCTCGGGGGGGGGATCTGGTGCGGGTTGTATCTGTTCCCGTACTATGGTTTTCAGTGGGTGGTGCAGGTTCTGCATGAGGGGAGCATTTCGGATGTCCTGGTCTCGCTTTTTTTCTTTCTGCTGATGATCATGCTGGTGTTCAGCAACGCGGTGATCGCGTACACGGCGCTGTTCCGGTCGAAGGAGGCGTGGTTCCTTCACGGGATGCCGTTGCGGGCGGGGACTTTGTTTCTGTACAAGCTGTTGGAGTCGCTGGCGTTCAGTTCGTGGGCGTTTTTCCTGCTGGGCATGCCGATCATGCTGGCGTATGGGGTTCACAAGGGGGCGCCGTGGTATTACTATGGGGCGATTCCGGTGTATTTCGGCGGTTTCGTGCTGATCCCGGCGAGCCTGGGAGCGCTGATAGCGTTGATCCTGTCGATGATTCTGCGGCCGTGGATGCGTCGCGTGGTGGTGTGGCTTGCGGTGGTGGTGGTGATCGGGGCGACGATCGCGGGGTCTGTGTTTGTGCGCAAGGCGCGGCCGAGTGCGTTTTTCGCGCCCGTGCTGCTGCAACGGATGAACTTCAGTCACAGTGTGTACTTGCCGAGCGCGTGGGTGTCGCGCGGGCTGGCGATCTGCGCGGGGACGCCCGGGCCGGAGGCCATGGGGGACGCTTTGTATTACCTGGGCCTGCTGGCGAGCAACTCGTTTTTTTTCTGTTTTGTGGCTTATGCTTTGGCGAACCGGTGTTACTACGGAGCGTGGGATGCGATTCACTCGCTGTCGCCGGGTATTCGGTCTCGCGCGATCGCTGCGCGGCTGAGTGACCGGAGCCGCGGCGGCCCGATGTTTCATCTGATCGTGAAGGACATGAAGACGTTCGTGCGGGATCCGGTCCAGTGGACGCAGTGTGCCGTGCTGTTCGGCTTGCTTGGTCTGTATATCCTTAACCTGCGGAACCTTCATTACCCTGGGGGTGAGCCGGTGTGGCGGCACCTGACGACGTTTCTGAACCTTGCATCGATCTGCCTGGTGCTGGCGACGTTGACGACACGGTTCGTGTTTCCGATGTTCAGCCTGGAGGGGGGCCGGTTCTGGCTGCTGGGGCTTGTGCCGGTGAAGCGGAGCTATGTGCTGTGGAGCAAGCTTGTTTTCTCGCTGATCGCCTCGCTGAGCGTCACGGAACTGCTGATGATTTTGTCGGACTTGATCCTGGATGAGCCTTTGCACATGATGGTGCTGCACGTTCTGACGGTGGGTCTGGTTTCGGTCGGCCTGTCCGGGCTGGCGGTGGGTCTGAGTGCTCTTTATCCGAACCTTGGTGAGACGAGCCCGGCGAAGATCGTTTCGGGTTTTGGCGGGACTCTGAACCTGATTCTGAGCCTGCTGTTTGTGTCTGTGGTGGTGGCGGTGGAGGCGGCGGCGATTTTTCTGTGGAGTGCGGGGCGTGGCCCGCACTGGGGCGTGAATGTGGGGTTGGCGGGGTTGGTCGCGGGGCTTGTGGTTCTGACGGGGGTGGTGTTCGGGCTGCCGATGTGGCTGGGAACGCGGGCGCTGGCGAAGATGGAGTTCTGAATGCTGGACGCGATCCGAGGGGCCATTGGGGCTGGCCGTGCGGATTACATCGAGGTGCGGGTGCAGACGGGGTCCGGCACGGTCGTGCAGTACACGGGCCGAGAGCTTGAGCAGATTGGGCGGCGGACTCGGTTGGGTGGGAGCGTGCGGGCGATGGTGAAGGGTGGCTGGGGGTTTGCGTCGTTCAATGAGGTGGATGATCTGGCCCGTTTTGTCAAGGAGGCGTGTTCGGCGGCGCGGCTGGTGGAGCGGAGTTCGGCGGGTCTGGCGCCGACTGAGCCGGCGAGGGAACACGTGGCCGCCCGTCCGGTGGTCGACCCGCGTGAGATTCCACTGGAACAGAAGGAGCGGCTCTGCGACCGTTATAACCGGATGATTCTTGCGGCGCCCGGGGTGCAGACGTCGAACGTGGTGTATCGGGATTCGATCGAGACGGAGTACCTGGTGACGTCTGACGGTGCGGAACTGGTGCAGGAGACGTGCTTCGCGGGGGTGACGGTGACGGCGGTCGCCAAGGAGGGGACGAACATACAGATGGCGTACGAGAGCGTGGGCGACGTGCGCGGTTACCAGATCGTGGAAGGACTGGACGCTGCCTGTGCGGGCGTGGCGCGGCGGGCGGCGGACCTGCTGTCGGCGGAAGCGCCGGGGGCGGGCCCGCGGAGCGTGGTGATCGATCCGAAGCTGTGCGGGGTTTTCGTGCACGAGGCGTTCGGTCACCTGAGCGAGGCGGACCACATCCACGAGAACGAGCGGCTTCAGAAGATAATGACGCTCGGCCGGCGTTTCGGGCCGGCGGGCCTGAGCATTTGTGACGACCCCGGGCTGGCTGGTGAGGCGGGCTACTACGCTTATGACTCTGAGGGCACCCGCGGGACGAAGACGGACCTGATCCGCGAGGGGATTCTGACGAGCCGGCTGCATTCGCGGGAGACGGCGGCCATGATGAGGGAGGCGCCGACGGGGAACGCGCGGTGCCTGAGTTACGAGTTCGCGCCGATCGTGCGCATGTCCAATACTTACATGGAGCCTGGGGCGTGCAGTCTTGAAGAGCTGCTGGACGGCGCCGGTGAGGGCATTTACGCCATCGGGTCTCTTGGCGGGCAGACGGACATGGAGATGTTCACTTTCTCCGCGGAGGAGGGTTACGAGATCAGGAAGGGGAAGCTTGGGCGCAGGCTGCGGGACGTGGTTCTGTCGGGCAATGTGTTCCAGACGCTGGCCGCCATTGACGGGATCGGGAGCGATTTCCGGATGCACGGTGGTCTGGGGGGGTGCGGGAAGGGCGGGCAGGCGCCGCTGCGAGTGTCCGACGGCGGGCCGAGCGTGCGGATCAGGAACGTGGTGGTGGGCGGACGTTGATGGACGCGGACGCATTGATCGATGTGGTGCTGGAGAAGGCGCGGCGCGCCGGGGCGGCGGCCGAGGTTTTCTACGAGGCTTCGGAGAGCCGGCCCGCGGAGTTCGAGAACAACAAGCTCAAGTATCTGGCCACGCGGTCGGAGCGCGGAGCCGGTGTTCGGGTGATCCGGAACGGGCGGGTCGGTTTTTCGAGCACATCTGATTTTGGCCG
>CAYXNI010000297.1:0-3986 GCA_964466285.1 uncultured Planctomycetota bacterium
CTTCTTTGGGTCTTGCTGGCCGCGTTGTGGGGCCGGCGGAAGCAGCGGAACGCCGCCGATTGCCCGAATATGCCGAACCGCCGGAGTTCAGCGCGTGTCGGGGAGCAAGTCGATCTTATGAGATATGCAGCGTAAGAAGCGGCTGCGGACAGGCTTCTTCAACAGCCCCGCTGTCCCTGGTGTCCGCTCACATATTAGACGGTGAAAGCCGCCGAAATTCAGACGGAAGCCATAACATTCCAGCTACCAAGCCCCTACGCTCTTTCAAGGTGCCAGGCACCTTGAATGGAATGACACCATCGCAGCCGCCGCACTTGAGCATCTCGTACGTATCGCTTCCGAAGCCATTTTCATCTGACCACGATGTCTCCTCGACGAACAGGACTTCATAATTGCGCCATCCGACGCAAGTATTGCAGTGAGCTTTAGTCTTCTTGCTCATATCAATTGCCCCAACTAAAAACCAGGGACAGCCACCTGGTTTTGATGCCTTTCTGAGTTCCGGGAACGCAATGCTTAACTCCGCACAAGACAACCTGGGACAACTGCCGTTTCCCAGATTCCTTTCTCGGCTCGTCATGGGCCTCAGCAGCCCGATCCGGATGCCACAAGCATTATACCGCGCCATGTGGATACGGAAAGCGGAATCCGCAGGGTGTGCAGGCCGGCACCGCCCACGACATTCTGCCCCGCGCGTGCAAGCCCGGCAAGCTGCGTCCTCCGCCGCCGCAGGCTGGCGCCCGGCGGGAATGGCCGCAGTGGCTTCAAGCAGGTGAGCAGCGGTAGCTCTTCCCCGGACTGACGTTGAACTCGAGGACGGCGGGCTCGACCTGCCGCGAGGCGACCGCCCTGCCCTTGCACGTGACCTTGATTGACCCCGGCGTCCGCAGCCGGCATGTGCCGTCCGCCGATGCGTGGACGACGGCCCCGGTCAACGCGCCGTCGCGCCATTCGATGTCGACGGTGAACCCGCCGCGGGCGCGAAGGCCGTTGGCGCTTCCGGTCGGCCAGGCGGCGGGCAGCGCGGGGAGGAGATGGATTTCGCCGGCGTGGCTCTGGAGGAGCATCTCGGCGATCCCGGCAGTCCCGCCGAAGTTGCCGTCGATCTGGAACGGCCGGTGGCTGTCGAAGAGGTTGGGCAGCGTGCACTTGGCGAGAAGGGCCGCGACGTTTTTGTGGGCTTTCTCGGCGTCGGCGAGGCGCGCCTAGCCGTCCCAGACGGTCTCCTCGTTCAGTTGAAGGCGTTCTTCGGGTACGTTGCCGAAGACCATGGCCCCGAGCCTGCCGTTGCCGACGGGGAGCGCCGCGTTCCAGTCCTTGTCGGCGGGTTGGCGATACCACAGTGTCCATTCGTTGGCGTTGCTCATTCGGTCCTCCGGGGAGAGAAGTTAAAAGTGTAATGTTTAATGTTCAATGTTCACAGTTCAATGTTCAATGTTTAATGTTTAAAGTTCAAAGTCCTGTCAGCTCACGGGCTGTCTTCTCATGCAACTTTACACTTTCAACTTTGAACTTTAAACTCACGGTCAATACATCATGTGTTCCCTGTAGACTCCGAGGGCGTACTTGAAGTCCTCGTAGTCGACGTTGGTTGAGATGGAGTGGTCGGACCCGAAGACGTATCGTGCGCCGCGTGCTTTCATGCCTTCGACGAGGTCGGTGACCTCGCGGCGGATGAGCGGGCGGTCGTGAGATTCGAGGACGCGAGCGTCGAGCCCGCCGACGAACGCGAGCTTGTCGCCGTACTTCTCGGCGATGCGGAGCGGGTCGTTGCCCGCCTTGTGCTCCATCGGGTTGACGGCGTCGAAGCCGGCGCCGACGATCAGGTCGAGTGCTGGCTCGGTGAAGCCGCAGGTGTGGAGCACGACGGGCAGGTCGTAGGAGTGGAAGAAGGCGACGAGCTCGGCGTAGTATGGGAAGATCAGCTCGCCGAGCACCTTGGGGCTGGCGAACAGGCGATGCTTGTAGCCCAGGTCCTCGTAGACCCAGATGCCGTCGGGCTTGCCGCCCTCCTCGATAAGGATCTTGTAGTAGAACTTGAACATGTCGGTGTAGACGCGGTTAAAGTCGTGGACCCAGCCGGGGTCCTCGACGAGCGACATGTACATGGTGTAGTCGCCCATGCTGGCGCGCATGATCTCCCAGATGAAGAGGTGGCCGTAGTGGGTCCAATATCCCTTATCGCGCCACAGCTTCAGGCTGTCGGCCGTCCCCTTGGGGTCGGCGCGGTCGCGTTCGAGGTTGATGAGGTGCGGGCGGTAGTCGCGCTCCCAAACGGCGCGGTCGGTCATGAGGAAGTCGATGTGTTCGGGGGTTCCGGACTTGTCTTTCCAGTACTTGAATGCGGCGCCTGCGCCGTTCCTTGTGACGCGCCACTCGTCGGTTTCCTCGATGAGCTCGTTGACGCCGCGCTTGGGCTGCCAGTCGAACCAGCCGCCGGCGCCGGCCATGTCGAAACCGAAGTGCTCGACGGGATTGACCGCGTTGCCCTTCTCATCGGCGGGCATGCCCTGCTTGACCCACTTCGCAAGAGTGTCGCCCCAGGGACTGTCGTGCAGGCCGACGCGGTCGGCCTTCTTCTTTCGGAGCAGGTTGTCGATGACCTCTCTGGAGTTCTGCATGTCGGCATCCTTCTGTGCTGGGGTTATGCGGGCTGGTAACGCTTGAACGCCTCGATGCCGTGGTACTGCGGCAGGCCGAGCTTGTCGTACACGGCGGCGGTGGAGTGGTTGCGGTCTTCGGCGCGCTGCCAGAACTCGCGGCTGTCATAGGGGCCGGGGAACATGGCCCGGTCCTTCTGGCTTTCGTGGCGGAAGATGGTGTGGCGCTTGTGATAGAGTTCGTCCGGGCTGATGGGAACGGCCATGTCGATCTCGCATGGTTCCCATTCCTGCCAGGCGCCTCGGTAGAGCCAGGTGACGGGGACGGCGCCGGTCTCGGCCTTGTAGTCGGCAAGTGCCCGCGTGACGGCGTCCAGGCACATGCGGTGCGTGCCGTGCGGGTCGGACAGGTCGCCGGCGGCGAAGACGATGTCGGGCCGGACGTTGAGGAGCAAGTCGCGGACTAGCGCGAAGTCCTGTTCGCTCAACGGCAGCTTCTGCACCGTGCCGGTCCGGTAGAACGGCATGTCGAGGAAATGGCAGTTCTGGTGCGGCAGGCCGCAGCAGCCGGCGGCGGCGATGGCCTCGATGCGGCGAATGAGCGTCTTCACCGCCTGGACCTCGGCGGAGTCCACTGTGGCGGGTTCCTTTTGGCGGAGGAACTGCTCGATGTGCTCGTCGATACGAGCCATCTGGCCGGGGGCGATGCCGAAGATGGCACTGTAGCCGGTGACGAAGTCCGCGTACCTGAGGACGGCGTGGTCGAAGACGGAGATGTTGCCGCTCGTCTGGTATGCGGTGTGCACGTCGTGGCCCTGCTCGACCAGGCGCTGGAGCGTGGCGCCCATGCTTATGACGTCGTCGTCGGGATGCGGGCTGAAGACGAGGACTTTCTTGCCGGGCTTCTTTCCGGCCGGCCAGCCGGTGACGGTGTTCATCATGCGGTGGAATACTTCGAGGTTGAGATTATAGGCGCCGCCGCGCGCCTGCATGAGGTCATAAAGGTGGTTCTCGGCATAGTCTTCGTCGGTGAGTTCAAGGATGACCTTGCCGAGTTTGAGCGCGAGCCAGATGACCGCGCGGCGGGTCGTAAGCTCGTCCCACTCGCATGCGCCGATGAGCCACGGCGTGGCGACGCGTGTCAGCGCCGCGGCCGAGCCGGCGTCGAGGTAGAAGGTCGCGTCCCGATGCTGCTGGAGATAACTGGCGGCGACCTGCGTGGAAACCGGCTCCTCGACGGCGCGGCGGACGATGGGGGCCTTGTGCTCGCCGAACGCGAGCAGGCAGATGGTGCGCGCGGATAGGATCGTTCCCATGCCCATCGTGATCGCCTTGTGCGGGACGTTCTCGACGCCGAAGAAGTCGCTCGCGGCGTCCATCCGTGTA
>CAYXNI010000298.1:0-3980 GCA_964466285.1 uncultured Planctomycetota bacterium
GCGAGAGCCGCTGCGAGCAACAACAGCGACAGGCGCAACCCTCCTGCTGCGATGCCTGACGTGACGCTGGCCCCCTCTCTGAAGGTCATCTTCTCACCGCGAGCATCGCTCTATCACGCACTCGCCGTTTCCAGAGCGTGCTTCCTGGGATGCTTCACACCCGCTATCAGCGCGGCAGCGACAAGGCACAACACGCCGCAAATGGTGAAGGCGAGCGGGAAGTTGCCCCGATCTCCCAGCATTCCGCCGAGAATGGGCCCGAAGATCCCGCCCACTCCGTACGCCAGGAACACCCAGCCGTAGTTCTGAGCCACGTACTTCGTCCCGAACGTGTCGGCGGTGATCGTCGGGAACAAGGCGAAGTTGCCACCGAAGTTAAACCCGATCAGCGCGGCGCCGAGATAAAGCAGTGCCGGCGCCCCCGCCATCCACTGGAAGCAGATGACCATGATTCCCTGCACTCCCATCATGATGATGATGGACGCCCGGCGGCCCAGCTTGTCGCTGATCGTGCCCCAGGCGATTCGGCCGAGACCGTTGGCCAGGGCGAAGAATACGCCCATCGCCAGGCCCGAGATCGCGCTGGCCTCGAGGTCCGTGTACCCCGAAACCATCAACGCCATCATGGGGAACAGTTTCATCAAGCCGATGCTCATCAGGCCCGCGCTGGCTCCGAACGCAAAGCACAGCAGGATCATGTAGAACTGGGGTGTGCGCAGCATCTCGTTGCTGGTGAAGTCCATCGTTCCCGGCACATGCACTCCCCCCGGTTTCGCGGCGGGCGGCACATAGCCCTCGGGCTTCCAGCCCTCGGGCGGGAAGACCATCCAGACTGCCCCGAGAATCACTGCGGCGAGGAAGACAATGCCGTACACAATGAACGTAAAGTCAATCCCGTAGTTGGCCAGGAGGAATCCCCACGTGCCCGCCAGCTGCACCCACAACAAGGCGCCGAACCCGAAGCCGGCCACCGCCAACCCGGTGATCAGACCTTTCATATCCGGAAACCATCGCATGCCGACCGCGATCGGCACCACGTACGCCAGCCCGATCCCGGCACCACCGAGAATCCCCACAAACACCAGCGTCGTCCAGTAATCCGTGCCGCCGAACACCCCCGCCAGAATGTACCCAAGACCCAGAACGGTCCCGCCGGCGACTGCCAGCGTACGCGGGCCCACCCTCGCCATCAACCGGCCCGCCACAACCATCACAACAGCAAAGACCGCCAAGCCGACCGAGAAAACCACCTGCGACTGCGTCTTCGTCCACTTGGCCTTGGACGCGGAGAAGTGCAACACCATGTGGAAGGGGTTCTTCCCTTCGGGCACATCTTTGAGCGCGACCACGTCCGCTTCAACCGGTTTCAACTCCGATTTGTCGTACGGATATCCCTTGGGAACGTCGCCCTCCACAGACTCCATTGCCTTGATGCGGACCAGCTTCTCGTTCGGCTTCAGCTTGGGGTTCTTGGGCGTCACCACCCCCACACGAACTCCGTCCTGTTCAAAGAACAGGACTCGCTCGAGGTACATGCCCGTCTTCTTGTCCTTCTTGGGCTGCTGGGGCACAAGGAACGGCGTAAACACGGACCACGCGTAGATGGCCCCAAGGCAAAGTTGAATCAAAACGGCGCCCACAACCACCCACCCGCGCTTCATCACCTTCTGCCCGGCCACCTCGCTCATCGGAGCTCATCCTCCATCAGGGACGATCCGGAGCACAACGGAACCGCGTCCGGGGATCCGGAATCCAGGAAACCCGCGCTCTCTGCAGGGACGCAGGAGTGCCGGCCCCGGCCACACGGCCGGTGGCGACACGAATGGTCTGCTTACTGCCGGCCATCGACCAGCACGTCGACGACGTGCGGATCCGCAAGGGTAGTCACATCGCCCAGCGACTGCTTGTCGGTCACGCCTTCGGCGATCTTCCGCAGAATCCGCCGCATGATCTTGCCCGACCGCGTCTTTGGCAGGGCCGGAGCGAACTGGATCTTGTCCGGAACGGCGATGGGCCCGATCTCCTTGCGGACGTGGAGCGCCAGTTCCTTCTTCAGTTCGTCGCTCTCCGCCACGCCGCTCTTCAGCGTGACAAACGCGTACAGTGCCTGGCCCTTGATGTCGTGGGGCATGGGAGCGACCGCGGCCTCCGCCACCTTCGCATGGCTCACGAGAGCGCTCTCGACCTCGGCCGTGCCGATGCGGTGGCCGGACACGTTGACCACGTCGTCGATCCGGCCCATCAGCCAGTAGTCGCCGTCCTCGTCTACGCGGCAACCGTCGCCGGCGAAATAGATGTCTTTGTACATCGTGAAGTACGTGTCGATGAACCGCTCGTGGTCGCCCCACATCGTCTGCATCATCCCCGGCCAGGGCTTCTTGATGCACAGCTTGCCGCCCTCGTTCGGCGCACACTGGGTGCCGTCGTCGCGCAGGACGACCGGCTCGAGACCGAAGAAGGGCCGCGAGGCGCTGCCGGGTTTCAAGGTGTGTGCTCCGGGAAGTGGCGTAATCAGGATGCCGCCCGTCTCCGTCTGCCACCAGGTGTCTACGACCGGACACCGCTCGTGACCGACGTGCCGCCAGTACCACATCCACACCTCGGGGTTGATCGGCTCGCCGACCGTTCCCAGGATGCGGAGCTTGTCGAGCTTGTGCTTGGAGACCCACTCGTCGCCCTTCGCGATCAGCGCGCGGATCGCGGTGGGGGCTGTGTAGAAGATGGTCACGCCGAACTTGTCGCACACCTGCCAGAAGCGGCCCGGATCGGGATACGTCGGCGTGCCCTCGAACACCAGCGACGTCGCACCGTTCGCCAGCGGGCCGTACACGATGTAGCTGTGCCCGGTCACCCAGCCGATGTCGGCCGTGCACCAGTACACGTCGCTGTCCTTGACGTCAAAGATGAACTTGTGGGTCAGCGACACGTACACTAGGTAGCCGCCGGTCGTGTGGACGACGCCCTTTGGCTTGCCCGTCGAGCCCGACGTGTACAGGATGAAGAGCGGGTCCTCCGCGCTCATCGGTTCCGGCTTGCAGTCGGCGCTCGCCTTCGCCATCGCCTCGTGGTACCAGATGTCGCGTCCCGCGGCCATGTTGGTCGGGTCCGGCGTCCGCTTCACCACAATCACCTTCTCGATCGACGGCGTGTTCTTGAGGGCTTCGTCCGAGATGCCCTTGAGCGGGATGTGTTTGCCCGAACGCAGCGAGACGTTCGACGTGACGAGAATCTTGCACGACGAATCGTTGATCCGGTCGCGCAGCGCGTCGGCGCTGAACCCGCCGAACACGATCGAGTGGATCGCGCCGATCCGCGCACAGGCGAGCATCACGACGGGCAGCTCGAGAATCATCGGCAGGTAGATGCAGACGCGGTCCCCCTTCTTCACGCCCAGAGACTTGAGAACGTTCGCCGCCTTGCAGACCTCCTTGTGCAGTTCTTCGTAGGTGATCTTCTTGACGTCCGGGTCCTCGTCGCCCTGCCAGATCAGGGCCACCTTCTTGGCCCGCGGCGTGCCCAGATGGCGGTCCAGGCAGTTGTACGACACATTCAACTCGCCGTCCGCAAACCACTTGTGCCAGATGGTTCGCGTTGCCGTGTTCCAGAGATATTCCCGGCCCTTCGTGGGCTTCTTGAACCAGTCGACGATCTTCGCCTCCTCCAGCCAGAACGCGTCCGAATCGTTGACCGACCGGTCATACATCTCCTGGTACTGTTGGAGCGACTTGATATGGGCCTTGGCCGCCAACTCTTTCGGGGTAGGAATCGTGCGGGTCTCGGTCATCAGCGACTGGATTGCACTCTTATTCTTGTCATCTGCCATGCCTGTAACACCTCCATGTACTCAGAATGCGCGAGGGAACCCAAGCCAAGCCTCTCGCTCGGCCACAACCGCCCGGTCAACGAATGACTGTGGATGCAACACGAGTTCACCACACCGGACGAATTTCGAAGGGAGTTGAATTATCACGGTTTTGTCG
>CAYXNI010000299.1:0-3978 GCA_964466285.1 uncultured Planctomycetota bacterium
CACGTGGCCTTGGTCGGTCTGGCCCAGATCGTCGGCCATTGCGACGTAGGCATCGCCTTCGGCCTCGGTAAAGACCCCGTTCGACTTGAGGTCGGCGACCAACGAGCGGAAGTCGTCGACGAGGCGAGTCATGTCGCCACTGACGCCTTCCTGCCGCTCGGCCTCGCGGATGGCGTCGGCAGACCGCGGGTCCAGGGCCGTCTGGCCGAAGGCCGAGGGGACAAGGGCGAGCAGGAACGCGGCCAACAGGACGGTGACATTACGCATACGGCCTCCTATCTTGAGCCTCTGCTCAGGGTTTGCTCCCGTCTAGTTCGCCGACGGCTTCCGCCGCGAGTTTCTCCTTCGCGTGAAGCTCCTTGATCCTGGACAGCAGGCGGTTTCGTTCTTCCATGACCAGCCGCAGGTATTCTTCGGGAGAGACAACGCTCAGGCGCCGTGGCGGCTCGGAGCGGGTCGCGCCAGCCTGGCCTTCGCGGTTGTCGAAGACCTCGACCGCGTACCGGATCACGTAGCCCGGCTTGAGGTCGGCGATGGTCTTCTGGACGGGCCATTGGAAGGTTTCCCTCGCCTCGAGGGCTGCTCCGGCGAACGTGCGGATGGGCACGAATTGCTCCGGGCCGCTGGTGCCCGGAGAGTCTTTGCTTTCGACGACGTAGACGAGGCGTACAGAGGACAGGCCGTAGTCGTCCTTCGCGGTGAAGACGATCTCGAGTTCCTTTTCTACGGTTGCTTTTTCATCCCGCGTGGGCGAGATGAGATCGACCCGGGGCGACCGGTCGGGCACGACCTGGACGGAATACCGGACGCCCGGAGCGTACACGAACTGGTAGTCTTTGTCCGTCCAGCGGAAGCTGTAGGTGAACGACTTGGCCGGGCTGCTGGAGTGGGTGATGGTCTTGCCATCGCTGGAGAGGTCCATGGTGACCGGCAGGGGGGTTCCCTCGGTGAACATCTCCGCCACGGCAAGGGGCCGGTCGGACTTGAGTGTCCATGTGATTTTGGAACCTTCGAGGATTTCGGGGCCAAGGGCCTCTGTCTCCTGGGGCTGGCGCTTGGTGTAGGCGGGGTAGGTCACGGTCAGGCGGGGCTCGATGCGCGGCGGCGGGATGACGTTGACGCGGCATTCGTCCGAGGAGGCGTCGCCCAGCTGGAACGAGTAGGAGAAGCTGTAGTAGGCTTCCTTGATCGGGTAGGTGAACGCGCACATCCCGGGCCTCGTTTCCTTGCCGGCGGCGATGCGGACGGTTTCGGCGTCGCCCTCATCGCGGCGGATGGTGAGGGTGCCCTCGGCCGGAATCTCGCCGCCGGCGCGCACCTCGAGGGTGACAGGCTGCCCCTCCTGGATGTTGAGCCGGGCCGGGGTGACTTGCTCGATGCGGGTGTAAATGGGATAGCTCAGAGACGAGAAGGGATTCGTCATGCGCGTCAGGAACACATTGAATAGCTCCGGTTGCCGGAGGCCGACGGCCACGGCCAGCAGCAGGGCGGCGAAGCACAGCATTACGGTGCTGCGCAGCGTGCGGAACCGCACGATCCTTCCGAACCGCAGAGAACGCGTCTCCTCCACCGTCTGACGGCACATGGCGCGGACGAGGGCGGGCGAAATGCCGCCGGTCTGCTTGGCTTCGTCGTGAAGCTGCACATACGAAACGAGCAGGCTCTTGAGCCGCGGGTACAGTCCTTCGACTTCCAGCGCCACGCGAACAGGGTCGTACCGCTTGAAGTGGCGCCACCACGTCCACCAGAGGGCGAACAGGACGACGAAGGCGTTGCCCCCAAGCAGGAGGAGCCGGTGGTCCCCGGACAGCTTGAACGTGCGGTCGATCACATAATCGGCGACGAGAAGAAGCGCGGCCGCGACGAGCAAGCATAACAGACCGCGCGTGGTGACGAAGCTCAACTCTCTGAGCCAGGCGCTCGTGAGCCTCCACTCCACGCCGAGGAACGGCCTTTGTGACTCGCTGCTATTGGTTACTGCTTCGCTCATAAGCCCTCACATCACACTTAGGCAGGTGGGTTGGCCCGTCCTGCCCGGTCCACCGGTGCGGCTACATGAGATGGCTCCGCCGCCTGACCAGCCATTCCGTTCCGGCGCACAGGAGAAACAACGTATAGAAGACCCAATTATCCCACAGCGACCTTTCGCCGGGCTCCGCGAGGACGCGCTCCTTGGCTTCCAGCAGGGCGGAAAGAGCGGGCCACTGGCGGATGGTGAAGTACTGGCCGCCGGAGAGATCGGCCATTTTCCGGAGCCGGGCTTCCTGCATGGCCGGCTCCTGCTGCTCGCGGTTGGAGGCCGCTACAATAAGGTCGACGGTGTTGGCGAAACGCGCCTCGGCGGGCGGCGTTCTCAAGAGGTAGCGGCCCTCGGCGGCGATGGAGAGCGTGCCCTTGTAGAGCCCGGGCGTCTGGGGTACGGCGGCGAGAGAAATGTCTTCGGTGCCGAGGGCGGGCCCGCCCGTCTTGTCGTCCGGCGGGCGCTTGCCGTCAACCGTGTCGAGCTGGAGGGTGTATTCCTTGGCCTTGATGGGCTGGAAGGATTCGTCGAGGACGTACGCGCTGATTTCGATGGGTTGGCCGGGCTGCGGCTGGGCGCGGTCGACCTCGAGGCGGATGCGCTTGTTCTCGCCAAGCAGCCGTGACAGGGCGAGGAACTGGATGGCCTGGCCCCAGAAACGCGCGTGATAGCGGTCGCCCTGCTTGAAGCGGAGGCGCCAGAGCTGGTCGGCCCCGACGTACATCACCTTGCCGGTCCCGGCATAGTGCCAGGCGATGAGAGGGTACGGGTCCGAGTCTTTGTAGGGGACTTCGACCAGTACGTTGGCCGCGGGCTTTGCCCCCTCGAGGCGCGGGAGGCGGTAGAGCGGACGGACAAGGGACCAGATGGCGTCGTTCGTTCCTTCAGACGCCTCCAGCATAGCGAAGGAGCGCCGGCCGGCGGAGGTCGCCACCGGGTAAGCGTCGTCCGGGACCTGCGTGTAGTCCCGGGTGATCTTGACGGGAAGGAGGTCGGCGATGGGGGTGTCGACGTATGTGGAGGGGGCATAGCGGTCGCCGGCGAGCATGAGGATCGAGCCGCCTCGCTCGCGGACAAGCTGGACCATGCGGTCGAGCTGGGGCCGGCTGAAATACCACGCAGGGACATCGCCGAGGATCACAAGGTCGAACCCGAACGCCTCCTCGGGACGCTCGGGGTAGCGGGCGAGATACTGGGGCGAGGCAGCGGCGAGGTCGGGGTCCCCCTGGGTCATCAGAAACTTGACGTCGAGGCGGGGGTCGCGCAAAAGCAGGACGCGCAGGTACCGGTATTCCCAGCGCGGCTTGCCCTCGACGTAGAGGACTTTGATCTTCTGGTCGATTATCCTGACCGGGTGCTCGAGGCGGTTGTTGGCCTCGGTGATCTCGTTGAACTGGGCGGGGATGACGGCCTCGAGCTTGGCGAGGCCGCCTTTGCCTTCGGGGACCGGGAAGGTCATCTCGACAAAGGGCGTGGAATCGTCGCTGAGCTCGACGTCCGCTTTGGCCATTTCCTTGCCGTCAAGCAGGGCGCGGACTTCGGTTTTGACCCCGCCGTAACCGTGCGAGAAGACCTGGACGCGCACAGTGACCTTGTCCTTGGGGAAGAACGCATCCTGCGTCATGAGCGACCGCAGGCCGACGTCCTTCGGGGCGGACATGCCCAGCCCGACCACGTAGAGCGGGATACCTTGCTCCTTCATCCAGGAGGCGACGGTGAGCGGGTTGGTTCCCTCGTCGTTGAAGGCGCCGTCGGTCAGGAGGATCATGCCGGTGATGGGGCGGCCGCTATAGCGTTCGACAGCTTTCACGATGGCTTCGCAGCGGGTCGACTTTTCGGTGGCGGCGAGGCTGGCGAAGGCGGCCGGTTTGTCCTGGACCTTGTCCGGCGCCTTCTCCTGCGTCTTGTCTGGCCCGCTGATTTCTTCGAGTTTCTCACCGAAGAGGAAATACCGCACG
>CAYXNI010000300.1:0-1178 GCA_964466285.1 uncultured Planctomycetota bacterium
AAGGGCTGGAAGAGTTCGAGCGCGATCTTCTTCGGCAGGCCGCACTGGTGGAGTTTGAGTTCCGGGCCGACGACGATGACCGAGCGTGCGGAGTAGTCGACGCGCTTTCCGAGGAGGTTTTCGCGGAACCGGCCTTGTTTGCCCTTGATCATGTCGGTGAGGGATTTGAGCGGGCGGTTCGAGCTGCCGAGGACGGGGCGCTTGGTGCGGTCGTTGTCGAACAGGGCGTCGACGGCCTGCTGGAGCATTCGTTTTTCGTTACGGATGATGACTTCGGGAGCGTGGAGGTCTTGGAGTTTCTTGAGGCGGTTGTTGCGGTTGATGACCCGGCGGTAGAGGTCGTTGAGGTCGCTGGTGGCGAAGTTGCCGCTTTCGAGGAGTACGAGCGGGCGGAGGTCGGGGGGTATGACTGGGATGACGTCCATGATCATCCATTCGGCTTTGTTGGGTGAGTCCTTGATGGCTTCGACGAGCTTGAGGCGCTTGACGATGTCGGCTTTGCGCTGTTTGCTGCCGGACTCGATGAGTTCCTGGCGGAGTTCTTTTGCGAGCTTGGGGAGGTCGAGCTTTCCGACGAGTTCACGGAGTGCTTCGGCGCCCATGTCGGCGTGGAAGGGTTCGCCGTGGGTTTCTTTGAGTTTTCGGAACTTTTCTTCGGTGAGGAGGTCTTTTTCCTTGACGCCTTCGGCGGCGGCGGGGCCTGGGTCGACGACGACGTATTCCTGGAAGTAAACGACTTTTTCGAGGTCGGTGGTCTTCATTGCGAGGAGCGCGCCGAGGCGGCTGGGCATTGCCTTGAAGAACCAGATGTGGACGACGGGTGCGGCGAGGTTGATGTGGCCCATGCGTTTGCGGCGCTCGCGCGAGTGGGTGACCTTGACGCCGCAGCGGTCGCAGATGATGCCTTTGTGTTTCATGCCTTTGTATTTGCCGCAGAAGCATTCCCAGTCGCGTTCGGGTCCGAAGATGCGTTCGCAGAAGAGGCCGTCTTTTTCGGCGCGGTAGGTGCGGTAGTTGATGGTTTCGGGCTTTTTGACTTCGCCGTAGGACCAGGAGCGGATGTCTTCGGGTGAGGCGAGTGCGATGGAGACGGACGAGAAGTCCGGGGTGCCTTCTTCTGTCACGGCGGTGTTGGTGTCAGGCATCATGAACCTCCGGTTAGTTTCAGGTTTAAAGTT
>CAYXNI010000300.1:1278-3970 GCA_964466285.1 uncultured Planctomycetota bacterium
GTGCTCGGAGTTGTGTGGCAATATAAGCATGCGGCTCTTCGGGGAACTTTAAACTTTAGACTTTCAACTTTAAACTGATTCATTTCTTTTCCAGTTTGATGTTGAGGCCGAGGCCTTTGATTTCGTTGACGAGGACGTCGAAGGAGACGGGTGTTCCTGCGATGAGAGTGTTTTCGCCTTTGACCATTGCTTCGTAGATTCGTGTTCGGCCTTCGACGTCGTCGGACTTGACGGTGAGGAGTTCCTGGAGGACGTATGCGGCGCCGTAGGCTTCGAGCGCCCAGACTTCCATTTCACCGAAGCGCTGCCCGCCGGAGCGTGCTTTGCCGCCGAGGGGTTGCTGGGTGATGAGCGAGTAGGGGCCGGTGGCGCGTGCGTGGACTTTGTCGTCGACGAGGTGCTCGAGCTTGAGCACGTACATGTAGCCGACGGAGACTTCCTGATCGAAGGGCCGGCCGGTGCGGCCGTCGTAGAGGCGTGCCTTGCCGTTGGGAGGGAGGCCGGCTTCGACGAGTGCGTCGCGGATCTGTTCTTCGGTGGCGCCGTCGAAGACGGGGGTGACGACTTCGTAGCCAAGGGTCTTGGCGGCCCAACCGAGGTGTGTTTCGAGGATCTGGCCGAGGTTCATTCGGGAGGGGACGCCGAGGGGGTTGAGGACGACTTGAACGGGTGTTCCGTCTTCGAGGTATGGCATGTCTTCTTCGGGGAGGATTCGGGCGATGACGCCTTTGTTGCCGTGGCGGCCGGCCATTTTGTCGCCGACGGAGAGTGTGCGCTTGGTGGCGACGTAGACTTTGACCATTTCGAGGACGCCTGGGGGCAGTTCGTCGCCGCGCTTGATCTGGCTGACGCGGCGGTCTTTTTCGTCTTTGATGTGTTCGATGCGTTCGTCGAAGATGGTGAAGATGCGTCGGGCCTTGGGGTTGACCGGCTGGCCTTTGCGTGGGCCGCCGGGGACGGCGACGTGGAGGATTTCGGCGTCGAGGCGGTTCTGGAGGTCGAGGAGGTCTTCTTCGGCCCAGTCTTCGAGCTTGGTGAGCCGCTCGCCGCTGTCTGCGTTGATGAGGACGCCGCCTGCGGCCTCGGAGACGGCGTCGATCATCTTGCGGAATTCCTGGATGATTTTCTCGTTGGTGTCGCGCTCGATTTTTTTGACTTGGGAGCGGTCTGCTGTTCGGCCTTCCCCGGTGAGTTGTGCTTTGCGGGAGAATTTCTGGGCGTCGATGACGATGCCTTCGACGCCGGATGGGACTTCGAGGGATTCGTTCTTGACGTCTTCGCCGGCGCGGCCGAAGATGGCGTGCAGGAGTTTTTCTTCGGGGGAGAGTTCGGTTTTTGATTTGGGGGCGATTTTGCCGACGAGGACGTCGCCGGGCCGGACGCGTGTGCCGACGCGGATGATGCCGTCGTCGTCGAGGTTGCGGAGGGCGCGCTCGGGGACGTTGGGTATGTCGCGGGTGAATTCTTCGCGGCCGAGTTTGGTTTCGCGGACTTCGATTTCGAATTCGTCGATGTGGATGGAGGTGTAGACGTCTTCCTTGACGAGCTTCTCGCTCATCAGGATGGCGTCTTCGTAGTTATTGCCGTCGAAGGGCATGAACGCGACGAACACGTTCTTGCCGAGTGCGAGGCGCCCGTCCTTCGTCGCAGCGCCGTCGGCGAGGACCTGTCCTTTCTTGACGCGCTCGCCTTCCGCCACGATGGGTTTCTGGTTGAGGCAGGTTCGGGGGCTGAGGCCGATGAACTTGCGCATGGGGTAAATCTGGTTGTCGATCTGGATTTCGTCGGCCGTTACGCGCTTGACGGTGCCAGCTTCTTCGGCGACGACGACCATTCCGGAGTTCTGGGCGACGTATTCTTCGAGGCCCGTGGCGATGAGCGGGGGCTCGGCGGTGAGGAGGGGGACGGCCTGGCGCTGCATGTTGGAGCCCATGAGGGCGCGGTTGGCGTCGTCGTGTTCGAGGAACGGGATCAGTGCGGCGCTGATGCCGACGAGCTGCTTCGGCGAGACGTCGACGTAGTGGACTTCTTTGGCGGGGATGAGTTTGAACTCGCCTTTTGCGCGTGCCATGACGAGGTCTTGGGTGAAGCGGCCGTTCTTGTCGCGCGGCACGTCGGCCGGCGCGATGTTGCATTCGTCTTCCTGGTCGGCACGGAGCATTTCGACGTGGCCGGTGACGGCGCCGTTCTTGACTGTGCGGTACGGCGTGACGAGGAAGCCGTAGTCGTCGAGCTGGGCGAAGATGGAGAGCGAGACGATGAGTCCGATGTTGGTGCCTTCCGGGGTTTCGATGGGGCAGATGCGGCCGTAGTGGGAAGTATGGACGTCGCGGACTTCGAAGCCGGCGCGCTTGCGGTTGAGGCCGCCGGGGCCGAGTGCGGAGAGGCGGCGCTCGTGTGTGAGCTGGGCGAGCGGGTTGACCTGGTCGACGACCTGCGACAGCTCGCTGCGTCCGTAGAAGTATTCGATGGCGGAACTGACGGCTCGGGGGTTGATGACCGTGCGCGGATTGAGGGACTGCGGCTCCTTGACGCTCATGCGCTCCTGTGCGGTGCGGCGGAGTTTGAGGAGGCCTTTTCGGACTTCGTCGCCTGCGAGTTCGTCGATGGTGCGGACGCGGCGGTTGCCGAGGTGGTCGATGTCATCAATGCCGCTCGCGACGCCGGCCGGCGTGCCGGCGCCGGTCTTGCG
>CAYXNI010000301.1:0-3955 GCA_964466285.1 uncultured Planctomycetota bacterium
CGCGGTCATGTTACCACTTGTCTCCGGCACCAACAGGCCGCTCTCCTTGCTCGTGCTTGCGCTGGGCGGCGCAGGGGCCTTCTTCTGGCTCTTGCTCATGATCTTCGATCGCGAAGTCGTTCTGCCATGGGCGGGCCTGACCGTGTCGGGCGCACTGGTTCTGGCCGCCGGCCTCGTCTCCGGCATCTTCTCCGATTGTCCGCAGGCCGCCCTGGTCACATTGCTCACCTGGGTGGGATACGGCGCCGTGTTTCTCATGTGCGTGTGGGTGGGCAGGGCCGAGCACGTGCGCCGGGGTCTTGTGCGCCTGATCTGTGCCTTGGCGCTCCCCGTGGCGGTTTACGGCATCCTTCAGT
This sequence comes from uncultured Planctomycetota bacterium, assembly GCA_964466285.1. Lineage (GTDB taxonomy): Bacteria > Planctomycetota > PUPC01 > PUPC01 > PUPC01 > CAYXNI01. The sequence goes on from CAYXNI010000301.1 coordinate 357, forward strand.
ACGCCGTGCTGCTCGACATGGCCCGGGCCCAGATTGAAGCAGACAAGGCCGCAACATTGCGCAGCCTCGGCCTGTCTGAACAATACTACGACGCTCTCCTGCAGCGGACCATCAGCAGGCGTGTGTATTCGACCTTTGTCCTGCCCAACAGCCTGGCCGGCTATCTGCTGATCCTGATTCCGCCGTCAATTGCTCTCGCCGCCTCCGCCCGCCGCCGATTGACTCGCTCGGTTTTGGCCGCCTGTGCGGGGGTGATGATGCTGGGGCTGTTCTTCACGTTTTCGAAGGGCGGGTGGCTCGCGGGCGGGGTCGTGCTGCTCGTGTTCCTGGCCACGAAAGGCTGGCGCTGGCTGCGGCGGCGCGGCTGGGCCGCGGCCGGGGCGCTCGTCGCGGCGGCCGCCCTGCTGATCGCGGCGGCCAGCGTCTCGCCAACGCTCAGACAGCGCCTGACGGACATGACCCGCGAGCTTGGCGCGACCGCGCACGTGCGGATCCAGTACTGGGAGGCGGCCATCGGGATGTGGCGGGCTCATCCAGTCCTCGGCGTGGGACCGGGCAACTTCCAGAACCAGTACCTGAAATACGCTCCGGTCGCGGCCGAAGAGACGAGGAATGCGCACAACGATTATGTCCAACTCTTGGCCGAGTGCGGACCGATAGCGGCCGCGGGATACCTGCTGTTCTGGCTGTTCCTGCTGCTCGGCGCCGTGCGATCCGTCCGGTCCGTCGGGGCGAAGGCAGTCGGGCTCGGGCCCGCTCCCCCGCCCTCCCCTCGCTCCTGGCTGATGCCCTCCGCTGCCGCTCTGGGCATTCTGGGCGCCGCTTTCCTCGGCCCTTCGTTTCAGATTTTGCCTGAGCTCTGGGTCCACTTGAGCATGGTCGGGCTGTTCCTCCTCTTCTGGTGGTTGCTCTACTCCGCGTCCGGCGAAGTTGCCATAACAACACCGGCGCTTACTGCGTCCCTGGCGTTTGGTCTCCTTGGGTTTGCCTTGCACTCTCTTGTGGACATGAACCTTCAGGTCGATGGCCTCGCCTGCACGGTCTTTGCCGCCGCCGGTCTTGCCGCGGCCCCATGGGTCAGGGGCAGAACCTTTCCGCTGTCGCCACGCCTTCAGTTCCCCGTCCTGATCGTGACCAGCCTTGCGGCCCTCGGGGTATTCTACGCAACCTCGCGCGTGTCAGGCAGCGATTCCAGCCGCCTCCAAGGCGTGAACGTGGCCGGGCAAGGTTCCCCCGTGGCGCTTGACCTGCTAAAACAGGCCACGCGGCTGAATCCCCTCGACCATCAAGCTCTTGCGGAACTGGGACAATACTGGGAACTGGAGTTCAGGAAGAGGAAGGACACCCGGGACCTCGAGAGCTCACTCGCCGCGTGGAAACGCGCGACTGCGCTGAACCCGTCGTTTGCGGACTATCATTTCCACTATGCTCGGGTCTTTGCCGAGGCGGCGGAGCAACGCTGGATTCCCCAGGATTGCCTGAACGAGTATCAGCGCAAGTACGAGGTGCTGGGACTGCCCGCGCCACCGCGCGGCCACTTCGTGCCTGCCATCGTCGAGGCGTATCACGCCACCGAGGACGCTCCGTTCAAGCCGCAGTACAGGTTGTTCTACGGCCTGATGCTCCGGCTTGGCTGGCTGCCCGGCGAGGCGCAGAAGCAGTACCAGATCGCCTTGGACCTTCACAACACCATGGTTGCGCAGGGCGCACCCCCGCGGCAGCGGCTCACGGACGCCGAGCTGAAGACCGCCGAGGAAGGGGCTTGTCTTGACCGGAAACCGTAGAGGCTGTATAATCGGAACTTGACTCGCGTGAGGAACGTTATGACACGGGCACGACCCGCCCGAGGCGTCTTACGGCCCGGCCGTACCGCGCCCGGGAAGCTGCCAGGAACCTGTTTCAAGACGGCTTGCGCCTTGCTGGCCGGCGTCCTCGTGTCCGGCTGCGGAACGGTGCAGAGGGCCTACGTTGACCCGGACGCCGAGTTCACACGGGCCGTTACGCTGCGCTCGCAGGGCCAGCACGCCGACGCGGGCGATGCGTTCGCTCGCTTCGCCCGGCGGTTCGAGCAGGACAGCCGGGCAGACTTCGCGCAGTTCCTGAGCGGCGAGGAATACGCGGCCGCCGGCAACAGCGACGCCGCGGTTGACGCGTTCAACACCCTGTTCCGCCGGTTCCCGCACTCCGCCTATCTGAGCCGCGCGAACGACATGTGCGTCCGGCTCGGCACGGACATGCTGGCCTCAGGAAACAACAAGGGTGCGGCCTTTCTTGAGCGGGTGATCGATCGCACCCCGTACGGCCCAACCGCTACTGCCGCTCATATGGAACTGGGAAAGTACTATCTTGAAAGTGAACGGCCCAATGACGCGAGACTCGAGTTCGACAGCGTCGCACGTGAACAGCCCAACACACCGCTCGGCGTTCAGGCCGAGTTCCTGGCGGCCGTTTCCGAGTACAGGCTCATCGGCCGGCATGTCCGCAACATGGACCACCTGGTTTCCGCCCGCGAGCGGCTGCTCAAGCTACGCACGGCGTCCCTGGACGCGACTGACATGGAGACAGTCGACCGCTACCTCGGCGTCATCGCCGACCTGGCGGCGGAGCATCACATGCTGATGGCACAGTTCTACCTGAAGCAGGGCGAGATCGTTCCGGCCCTCGCCCATCTGCGAGAGATCGTCGACCGTTACCCGGGCACCCGCCACCACGAGCCCGCCGCGGACCTTATTCTGTTCATCCGGGAAGAGGCCCGCAAGATGGAAGAGGCGGACAAAGGGAAGCGGACGGAACCCCAGGAAGGCCCCGCCACGCCGGCGAAGGCAAAGGTTGGGGAGGAACGCAAGTGAAGAACTGGACTTGGCTCAATCGCACTCGAACGTGGGCCCTCGCCGCCGCTGTCGCCGCCGTGATCGGCCTCGAGGGCTGCGGCTACACGCACGGTTTCAAGATGCCGGCCGGCGCGGAGGACGTCAAGACCGTCGCGATCGACGTGTTCAAGAACAAGACGCTTTACATGGACCTCGAGACCGAGTTCGCGCTCGCACTCCAGCGCGAAATCTCGGGCCGGACTAATCTCAAGGTCGTCGACCGCGGCCAGGCCGACTCTCTCATCACCGGCGCGATGGAGTCGTACCGCAAGACAGTTCTCCGTGAGTTCAGGAATGACGAGGTTTCCCGTTACGGCGTTGTCATCGGTGTGAGCTACAGGTTCATCCGCCTTCCCGCCCAGGGCAAACCGGAACGGGTCATATCGTACGCCGACCGCAGGGAGTGGTCGGTCGAATTCGAAGTCGATTCCACCATTACCGAAGCGGATGCCCGCGCACGGGCCGTCCGAAGACTCGCCCGCGAAGTCGTCAACCACATCTTCGAGCCATGGGAAGGAAAGGCGGCAGAGTGACCCACCCAACGAATGACCCGAGACAACGCCAGAAGGCAGAGAAACCGCTCCGGCCCTTCGCAAAAGGCTGGCTGGTCTGGGTGCTCATCATCGCCACGGTCGTGATCCTATTCAAGCTCTTCGAGGGCTCCGACAAATGGCAAAAGGTCGGGGTTAACGAGTTCGTCGGTGCGATCGAGAGAGGTCAGGTGGCGAG
>CAYXNI010000302.1:0-3914 GCA_964466285.1 uncultured Planctomycetota bacterium
CAGGTTGTATTGAATGGCATAGTCCTTCTCCAGCTCTGCCAGGCGGCCGATCACCTCGTTCGCGCCCGGGCAGTAGCCGATGATGTCGCCCAGGCACACGATCCGCTTGATGCTCGCGTCGGACCGGATGCTCTCCGCCACCACGTTCAACGCGTCGATGTTCCCGTGAATGTCGGAGATCATCGCATAAGCCGGCATGTGATTCCCTACTCCAGCTTGAGTTTCAATGTTTTGATTTCGAACGGCCTGAACTCAAGTGAAAGAGCGCAGTCGGCCGGCTGCATCGCCCGGCCGTGCGTTTTCCGCTCGAGCAGGTCGCACTCGACGGCCCGGCGGATCGGCAGTGGCGATACGAGCTTCGCGCGGACGGCCCCGCCGTGGGCCTCGTACAGCCGCACGATCAGCGAGTCGTCTTCCTCCGCTTTCTTCACGGTGTCCAGCACCACGGCGGGCGAATCCACCTCGAAGAACGAGCAGCTTCTCGGAAGCGCGCCGCGTTTCGCTTTCGCCCGCGCGGACAGGAGCGGGACGTTGAACTCGTACCCCCTCCGCACCGTGCAGGCGTCGACGTGATCGCCCGCGTGCGGCATGACGGAATACGCGAACTCATGGCGGCCCATGTCGGCCGTCTCGTCCGGTTCCTTGGGTGCGCGGAGCAGCGTGAGGCGCATCGTGTTCCCTCGGATGTCGTGGCCGTACTTGCAGTCGTTGAGCAGGCTCACCCCGGCGGAAGCGTCAGACAGATCGGCCCACTTGTGAGCGCAGACCTCGAACTTCGCCGCGTCCCAGCCCGTGTTCGTGTGCGTGGGCCGCTGCACGTTCCCGAACTGAATCTCGTACGTCGCCTGCATCGAATGCACGTCGACGGGGAAGGCGGCCTTGAGCAGCTTGTGGGCCTCGTGCCAGTCGGCCACGGTTTCGAAGTCCACCCGCGCCTCGTCCGCCCACAGCACGATCCGCTGGACGAGCGACGATTTGCCGAACCGGCGGCGTACCTCCACTGCCGCGCGGACGGGCCCGCGCTCGACGACCCGTATCGGCTGCGCATGCGGCAGCGGCAGCCGCTCGCCGCGCGGGTGATAGTCCACTTCCCACGCGTCGCAGAAGTACGGCCGGTCATCGAAGAGTTGAAGCTCGTTCCCCTTCCCGCCCCGCAGCATCTCGCGGCGGAGCCGCTTGTCGTAGAGCGACGTGATCTCGCCGTCCCGGTTGAGCCGGACGCGCAGGAACCCATTCTCGAGCAGCCGCTCGGTGACCTTGAGCCGAGCGGCCTCCGGCGCCTTGCCCGCAGCAACAAGCCGGTACACCTCGTATCCCATCGCGGGAACGTCCTTCGCGCGGAAGAGGATCCCGCCGCCGCTCTTCTGAACGGGGACAGTCTCGCCCTCGGAGTTGACGACGGCCACCGGTCCCTTCCGGCCGGGCTCGACACGCACCGGGCCCGACCTCGGCCAGGACAGCGTGTTCCACACGACCACGGGCTCGCCTTCGCCCGCCGTATCGATGTGTGCGGCGGCCGCGCCCGCCGACCGCTCGGCCAGGGCGTTCGCCGCCGACAGCGCCTCAGCGTTCCGAACGGCCGACTCCGCGTACACCATCGCCTTGGATGACCCAGGCAGCACATCGTGGAACTGGTGCAGAAGGACGGTCTTCCAGCACTCGGTCAGCTTTGCCTGGTCATACTTCGCGCCCGCCGCCATCCCGATCACGCCCAGGAACTCCGCGTCCCGCAGCGCGAACTCGCACCGGCGGTTGAGCAGCTTCGTCTTCGCCTGGGTGGTGAACGTTCCGCGGTGCATCTCCAGGTACAGCTCGCCCATCCACCGGGGCAGGTCGCGGGACTCGCGTTCCAGCGCGTGGAAGAACTGGCTGACAAAGCCCGTCTTGCACTTCGGCAGGCCTTCGAAGTTCCGCGCCCGCCGGCCGAACTCGATCATCTCCGGCGTGGCCCCGCCGCCGCCGTCCCCGAACCCGTACTGGAACAGGATCGGCTTGCTCCGGTCCTTCTGCCGGTGCCGCTTCTCCGTCGTGACCAGTTCCGACGGCTCGACCATCGAGTTGTACGTCCAACTCGGCAGGAAATGGGCCAGCACCTCGCTGCCGTCGAGGCCGTGCCAGAAGAAGGAGTAATGGGGGAACTCGTTCGTGTCGTTCCAGCACAGCTTCTGCGTTGTGAAGTACCGGATGCCTGCCTTCCGCAGGATCTGCGGGAGCGCGGCCGAGTAACCGAACACGTCGGGCAGCATCAGCACGTCGACGTCCTGGCCGAACTCCTCCCGCGCGAACCGCTTGCCGAACAGGACCTGCCGCACGAGCGATTCGCCGGACGTGAGGTTGCAGTCGGCCTCCACGTACATCCCGGTCGACACCTCCCACTTCCCCGCGCGGACGGCGCGGCGGATCTTCTCATACAGCTTCGGGTAGTGCTTCCGCGTCGTCTCGTACAGGTACGCCTGCGATTGCGTGAACTTGAACTCGGGATACCGGTCCATGTAGGCGACCATGCTGGAGAACGTGCGGGCGCATTTCCGCGTGGTCTCCCAGAGCGGCCAAAGCCAGATGACGTCGATGTGCGAGTGGCCGGAGAGGGTCACTTCGGTGGCCGAGTCGTGGGCCTTGTGCCCGAACAACGGCCGGAGGATGCGGCGCGCCCGCGCGGCCGTCGCGTTCAACTCGTCCGGAGTGGAGGCGTCAAGGTCAAACGCCTTCACGGCCTGCGTCAGCACGTACAGGATCTCCGCGCGCCTTGTGCTTTCGCGGTCGAACGACTCCATTGCGCCGTACAGGAAGTCGAGATCGTAAACGAGTTGCTGGACCTCCTCGTTCAGCACCGCCAACTCGGCCACGCTCAGCACCGGCTTGCCGCCGATGCCGCCGAAGGCGTCGTTGGCCCCGGCCTCGACCAGGATCTCAAACTCTTGGCCCGCGCGGGCGGCTTTCGGCATCGCGATGTCCGAGCGGTGGACGTTCAGGCCGCAGACGGGAACGCCGCCGACAAAGGCCACAGCCTCGCCGCCGGTGACAATGCGCGCGGCCACGTTCTTTCCCGCCAGCGAGGCCGGCAGCTTGAACCGGACGCGGAACCAGGCCGTCCGCCACGGCCCGCCCCAGGTTCGACCCGCCTTGCATGGCTTGAACTTCTGCGCCGCGGCCTCCTTCGCCGACACGCACTCCTTCGTCTCCCAGATACCTACGTCCCTGATGGGCGTCCGGTCGGAGTAGACGAGAGCGCCGATGTCATGCATCCGCTTCCGAATGTCCTGTAGCGTTCTGTCCCCGAGCGGCATGCGTGTTCTCCTAAAGCGACTGTCGTGTCATCGTTTCAGACTGCGGAGCGGCGGGAGGGCCGCGGCCAGCTCCTCGTTGGCCTCCCTGACCGCCGTCTCGATGGCGTGTTCCCACATCTGGTTCGCCGGGTCGCCGTGGGCGAGTACGATCTTGCGCGAGGCCGCGACGACGGCGCCGTGTCCGTTCGCGTCGAACGCCGGGGCCATGTCCTGCGGCCGCGCACCCTGCGCCCCATAGCCGGGCAGGAGGAACATTGTGTGCGGCATCAGTTCGCGGAGCTTCGGGATATCCTCCGGGTACGTTGCGCCGACGACCGCCCCGACGGCCGAGTAGCCGCGGTCGCCGATGTTGTCCCGGCCCCACTCGTCCACCTTCCGCGCGACGCGGAGGAAGAGCGGATCAGGATCGCCCTGCTTGCCCTGGATCTCGTGGGCCGTGGGGTTGCTGCTGCGGACCATCACGAAGATGCCCTTGTCCGCCTCAAGCGCGGTGTAAAGGAACGGCTCGATCCCCTCCCAGCCGAAGTACGGCGTAACGGTGATCGCGTGGGCGAGGCCGTGGTGGACGGCCTCCCCGTCCAGCTCGGTGACGCCCAGGTGCGCCCGTGCATATGCCTGGGCCGTGTT
>CAYXNI010000303.1:0-3899 GCA_964466285.1 uncultured Planctomycetota bacterium
CAGCGAACGGGCGACCACGCCGAAGCCCCGCCATTTGCCATCCCGCGCATGAATCGCCCCGCAGCACCACAGCACCATTATCGGGACCACAAGTCCGGCGAATCCGATCAGGCTGTCCTGGGCTGTCACCATTGTGTTCGCGATCAGCGCCATCGTCACCGCCAGCACGCTCAGCGCGAAAAGCACCTTCGACCGCCACCAGTAGCACATCGGCAGGAAGACCGCCCCGGCGAGAACAGGATAAAGAAGAAACGCGGTCTCGTTCTGCGCAACGTACCCCCAGAACCACGCCACGGACGCCGCCAGCGCCACGATGGCGTTCGGAACGCTCCGGAGAACGAGCGCTACCAGCAGCGCCCCGAGCGCCCAGGCCATGAATCCGTTGTACATCCGCTCGCTTACGTGGAAGATCTGGGCGAAAAGCCCGAGGTTCGCCCCGAAGATCAGCGTGCCCAGCACCGTCAGGGCGTGGCCCAAGTACTCCCGCGTCCCCCGCACCTGCCACAAGTAATAGCCACCCGCGTGCGCGGCCAGCATGGCCGCGAGCAGCATTCCCACCTTGTACCACTTTGGAATCGCCCCCCAGTGCGCCGCCACGAAAGCAACCACACCGCATGCGATCAGCGTGGCGCCGACCAGGAAGATCGTGTTCATCAGCAGCCCGTGCGCCTCGCGGCCCAGCCGGTCAAGGTCATACCGCTCCGTGAGCACGGCCGCCTGGGCCTCGTCGATCAGGCCCTCGTTCTGCCAGGCTCGGAGCTCCGAGCGAAGCATGCGGCGAAATTTCAGGCTTTGCTCTGCGATCAATTCGCCCTCGCACCAGGTTCAACTCCTGTCATATTCTACCCGCACCCGCCAGCCATCGGCAAGCACCAATCCGCGGCAAGGCCGCAGCGAGGCGCAGCGAGGCGCGGCGTACGGCGTTCTTGTTGCATCGCGCGCGGAAAAGCTTACAATGGGTGTATAATAGCTTTGTGATAGTTCAGGACAGGCGTGTGAGAACACTGCTCCCCACCCTTGTGACCTTGTGCGTTCTGGCGGCCGCGTCGCGGCCCGCCTGCGCAGAAGAGCCCGCCGACTTCGTCACGCCCAAAGTCCAGGACGCGGTCGAGAAGGCACTGAGTTACCTGAAACGAACACAGAACTCCGACGGCTCCTGGGGCGGGTCCGGCGCCTTCGGGCGCAACCCGGCCATCACCGGCCTCGCCTGCCTCGCAATGATGGCCGACGGACACCTCCCCGGCCGCGGCAAGTACGGCGCCAACGTCGAGCGCGCACTCAAGTTCCTCATGCGGTCCGTCGATCCCGGCACCGGGTACATCGGCCGGGAGAGCGCCCAGGCACAGATGTACGGCCACGGCTTCGCCACGCTCTGCCTCGCCGAGGCCTACGGCATGATGCCCACCCCCGAACTGCGCCAGAAGCTCCAACTCGCAATCCGGTGCATCATCCGCAGCCAGAAGGCCGACGGCGGATGGCGATACGACCCCAGCCCGCACGGCGAGTCGGACCTCTCACTCACCATCTGCCAGATGATGGCTCTCCGCGCCGCCAACAACGCGGGAATCTACGTCAGCAAGACCACCATCTCGCGCGCCATCAAATACACAAAGCAAAGCGCAAACCCCGACGGCAGTTTCCGATACATGCTGAACTCCGGCGGCTCGTCATTCCCACTCACCGGCGCCGGCGTCACCACGCTCTATGGCGCCGGCGAATATGACTCCAAGGAGGCCAAGAACGGCCTCGAATACCTCAAAAAGTACCTCGCCGGCAACCCCGGCCAGGGACGGTACGGCCACTATTTCTACGGCCACTACTACGCCGCACAGGCCATGTATCAGGCCGGCGGCGAATACTGGAAGTTCTGGTATCCCAAAATCAGGGACCAACTCCTGCGAACACAGCTCAACGACGGAAGCTGGGCGTCGGAGGTCGACAGGACCTACGGAGCCGCGATGGCCGCACTCGTGCTCGAGGTGCCATACGGCTATCTGCCAATCTTCCAGCGCTGAACGCGCTGGAACCTGAGGCGGTGGCGTGCGTCTTAGTATTGGGGCGATGACGGCCGCCGTGATTCGGGCGGGAGAAGCGTCGTCGCCGGTTCAGGCGGAAATTGCATGACACACGGTGTTCACAGCAGAATATCGTCGCTGCGACGCCTGCTCCGCAACCTGATCATGGTGGCTGGCGTCTCGAGGCTCGTGCTCATCGCCCTCGGCTTGGCCGCCCTGTGCCTCATGTCGGACTGGACCTTCGAGTTGTCCGCCGGCTGGCGCCTCGCTCTGGCGCTTGGGTCGCTCGCCGGGGCGGCAGCAGCCGCTTACTGGTTCATCGTCCGCCCCATGCGGGTCTCCATGCCCGACGACCAGCTCGCCCTGCTGTTCGAGCGCCGGTTCCCGGAACTGCACGACGTCCTGATCAGCGCCGTCCAGTTACCACGCTCTCCGGGCGGCGCCTCCCCTGACCTGGTCGCCGCGGTAGCGCAGAGCGCCGAAGCCGCCTCCGCCGGGATCGAGCCCGCCGACGTGCCCAAACTCAGGAAGCTGAGCTGGGTGGCTGTCGCGGCCGTGGCCTCGGTCCTGGCTGCCGCCGCGTTTTGCGTCGCGTCGCCATCGTCCGCACGCATCTTTCTGGCGCGCTTCCTCGACCCTTTCGGACCCGCCGAGTGGCCCCGCAGCACGCATCTGGTCCTCGAAGTGGCCGGCTCCACCGCCGCCGAAGTGTCCGTCCCGAAGGGCGAACTCGTCGCCGTCAAGGTCACCGCAGTCAATGCGCTCAAATCCTCCATGTGGCGGCCGCCCCAGACGGTCTGGCTCGACTACGAGCACAAGTCCGAAGACAAAGACTCGCGGCCGATGCGCCGCACCGAAGGACAGGCCTACGAAGTGTACTTCAACGACGTGCTCGAAGACCTCACCCTGCAGGCCCGCTCGGGCAACGTCCGCACCGCCGCTGTCCGGGTCCGGGTCGTCGACCTGCCCCAGGCGAACGAGGTCTGGCTGTCCCTCGAGTACCCGAAGTACACCGGGCAGGCGTCCGAGCGCCTCAGCCGTTCGATCACAGAAGTCCGCGCCCTCGCCGCAACTAAGCTGACCGTCGAAATCCGCTCGAACCGCGAACTTAAGGCGAACGGCGGCGCCGCCATCACAGTCGACCCGGCCGGCACCGTCCCCATGCGCCCCAGCGACGGCAACGGCACGCCCGGCGCCACGCACCACGGCGAGTTCGTCCTGGCAAAGGACATGAAATGGTTCCGCATCGACCTGACCGACCTCAGCGGCCTCACCGCAAAGCAGCCCAGAACCTTCCAACTCCAGGTTCTCGAGGACAGACCGCCGACAGTCAAAATCCCGAAGCCCGGCAGCGAATTACGCTGCACCCCATACGCCGTCGTCCCCTTGCAGGTGACCGTCAACGACGATCTCGCCATCCGCTCAGCCTGGCTGCGCTATGCCCTCGGACCGCAGGAGAAGCCGCAACAGACCCCCTTTGACCCCATCCCGGCCAACACCAAAGAAATGAAACTCGACCGGCGGTGGGACATCTCCGAGCTGGGCGTCAAGGTCGGCCAGACCGTCTCATACCGGGCCGAGGCCGACGACTTCCGCGACGTCTTCCCCCCCGGCTCCGGCCGGACCCGCCAGGTCGGCCAGTCCGAAGAGTACTTCCTCAGAATCGTCTCCGCGGCCGACCTGGCCAGCGAGCTGGACGGCCGCCTGTTCGCTCTCCGCGCCGAGCTCAAGAAAAACAAGGCCCGCCAGGAAGAAGACTGGCGCAAGACCGGCGAACTGCTCACCAAGGCATCCGCCGGCAGCCCCATGACCAACGACGACCGCAGCATGGCCGCCGACGCCGAGAACATCCGGCGCGAACTTTCCCGCTCCATCGGGCGCATC
>CAYXNI010000304.1:0-3846 GCA_964466285.1 uncultured Planctomycetota bacterium
ATCTCCACGAAGGCGGCCTCCGTGGTCATGTCTTTTCCGAGCGCGAGGACGAGGCTCTCGGTGAAACGCGGCCGGACCTGCTCGAACTTGAAGGTCTCGATCACCTGGACGTTGGGGGCGCCCGTCCGGTGGCTGACCTGGCCGCGAAGGAAGACGGGCCGGCCGTTCTGGACCAGGGCTCCTTCGCGTTCGTAGTCTTCTGCGAACATGACGCACTGGATGCTGCCGTCCAGGTCTTCGAAAGTGAAGCGGGCCATTTTCTTGCCGGCGGCGCGGCCGGTCTTGGTGACGGTCAGCTTGATGCCCTCGACAAGGCCGCCGATGAGGACGGCGGTGCCGTCTTCGGCGGCGAGGGCGTCTTTCGCGTTGAGTGTGGAGAAGACACGGACCAGGTCTTCGTGGACGGCGAGCGGGTGGCTGGTCATGTAGAGGCCCAGCGTCTCGCGCTCGCCGGCGAGGCGGGCGCTTTCGGGCCACTCGGGTACGTCGGGGAGTGTGTGTTGGACGCTCTTCTCGACCTTGGGGTCGCCTTTGCCAAAGAGACTCATCTGGCCGCGCTCGCGGTCCTGCTGGGCGGCGGCGCCGATGTGCAGCGCACCGTCGAGGACCAGTGCGAGCTGCGCGCGCCGCGCGCCCGCGCCATCGAATGCTCCACACTTGATGAGGGCCTCGACCGCCTGCCGGTTCACCGCGTGGAGGTCGACGGTGTCGCAGAAGTCGTAGAAGTTCTTGAAGTTGCCGTGCTTGTTCCGTGCGGCGACGATCGCTTCGGCGGCCTTCTCGCCGACCCCCTTGACCGCGCAAAGACCGTAGCGGATGCTGACGTCTTCCACGGTGAACCCGACGAAGCTCTTATTGACGGACGGGGGAAGGACGCCGATTTTCATGCGGCGGGCTTCGTTGACGTAATCGACGACAGTGTCGGTATCGCCGCTTTCGCAGGTGAGTGTGGCGGCCATGAACTCGACCGGGTGATGCGCCTTGAGGTAGGCTGTCTTGTGGGCGAGGAGCGCGTAGGCCGTCGAGTGGGCGCGGTTGAACCCGTAGCCGCCGAAGAAGACGATGAGCTCGAAGATCCGTTCGGCCAGTGTCTTGGGGACGTTGTTTCCGACGGCGCCGGCGAGGAAATCCTCGCGGGCCGCCTCGATGTAACGCGTGTCCTTCTTGCTGATGGCCTTGACGAGGGAGAGGGCTCGGGACATCGAGAGGCCGGCGAGCTTATGAACCATGAGCATCACCTGCTCCTGGGTGGCCATGACGCCGTAGGACTCGCCAAGGCATTCTTCGAGGATCGGGTGCTCGTAGGTCACCAGGCTCGGGTTGTGCTTCCGCTTGATGAACTCGTCGACCATGCCGCCCTTCAAGGGGCCGGGGCGGTACAGGGCGTTCGCCGCGATGAGGTCTTCGATCTTGTCGGGCTTGAGTTCCCGCAGCATGGCCCGCATGCCGCTCGACCCGAACTGAAAAACCCCGGCGGTCTCGGCGTTGCGGAAGATGTCGAAGGTCTTCGCATCGTCGAGCGGGATGGCCTCAAGGTCGATGTTCTTCCCCGTCTCCTGCTCGATGAGACCAAGCGTGTCCGAGATGATCGTCAGCGTCCGCAGGCCGAGGAGGTCCATCTTGAGGAGACCGGCGGCCGCGATGTCCTTCATCGGCCACTGGGTGGTCACTTCGCCGCCGCCCGGACGGCACAGCGCCGTGTACTCGGTAAGGGGCCGGTCGGCGATCACGACCCCTGCCGCATGGGTCGACGCGTGCCGGTTCAGCCCCTCGATCCTCATCGCGATGTCGAACAGCCCGTGAACCTGGGGGTCGTTCTCGTACAGGGCGCGCAGGTCGGGCTCCTTGTCAAGCGCGTCGCGCAGGGTGATGTGCAACTCGGCCGGGACTTTCTTCGCGATCTCGTTCACCTGCGCGAGCGGGATGGCAAGCGCCCGGCCCACGTCACGGATCGCGGCCTTCGCGCCCAGCGTCCCGAACGTGATGATCTGCGCGACGTTGTCGGAGCCGTACTTCTCGCGGACGTAGTTGATGACTTCGCCGCGGCGGCGCTCGCAAAGGTCGATGTCATAGTCCGGCATCTCCTTCCGCTCGGGGTCAAGGAACCGCTCGAACATCAGACGGTAGCGGAGCGGGTCGACCGACGAGATGCCGATGCAGTAGCCGGCGAGACTCGAGCAGCCGGACCCGCGGGTCCCCGCCGGAATGCCGCGTTCGCGGCAGAAACGGAGAAAGTCCCAGACGATGAGGAAGTAGGTGTCGAACCCCTTCGCATGGATGGTGCGGAGCTCGTATTCGAGGCGTTCGCGGGCCTCGGCCGGGCTGCCGGGGTACTTCTGACCGAAGCCGGCTTCGCACAGCTCGCGGAGGAACTGGTCCGGCGTCTTGCCGCCGGGCGGGGTAAAGACGGGGAAGTGAAGGGTCTTGAAATCGATCTTCGCGTGGCAGCGTTCGGCGATGCGGCCCGTGTTCTCGATGGCCTGCGGGAACCGGGCGAACGTCTTCCGCATCTCGCCGGGTGTGCGGAAATAGAACTGGTCCGTCGCGAAGCGCATCCGTTGCGTGTCGTCCAGTGTCTTTCCGGTATTGATGCAGAGCAGCACGTCGTGCGCGCGGGCGTCGTCGGCGTTCATGTAATGGATGTCGTTGGTCGCGGCCGTGCCGACGCCCAGCTTGTCCGCAACCGCGCAGAGGCCGTCGAGGATCTTCGCCTGCTCGTCGATTCCGTTGTCCTGAAGCTCGATGAAGAAGTTGTCCTTGCCGAGAATATCGGCGTACTGGCGGCCGACGGCGAGGGCGTCCTCCGCCTCGCCGGTGAGCAAGAGGTGCGGGATTTCGCCCTTGAGGCAACCCGACAGCGCAATCAAGCCCTTCGCGTGCTGCGCCAGCACCTCCTTGTCGATCCGAGGCCGGTAGTAGAAGCCGTCGAGGTACGCCGTTGTGGCCAGCTTGAGCAGGTTGTGATAGCCCTCGTCCGTCTCGGCCAGCAGCGTCAGGTGATAGGCCGCCTCGCGGAGCCCCACGGATTCGCGCGACAGGCGCGAGCCCGGGGCCACGTACGCCTCGTACCCGATGACCGGCTTCAAGCCCGCCTTGTGGGCGGCCTGGACGAACTGGACCACGCCGTGCATGTTGCCGTGGTCGGTGAGCGCGAGCGCCGGCATCCCCAACTCCGCCGCGCGCCCCACAAGGTCCTCGACCCGGCACGCTCCATCCAGCAGGCTGAAGTGGCTGTGCACGTGAAGGTGTACGAAGTTTTCCGAAGATGACATCGGATCAGTGTCCGCTGATAACTTGGTTCCGGAGGATGATACCACACCGGCGCGTGAAGTCAAACAAAAGGAGCGATGCAATTGAAAAGCAAAGAGGAAAGGGAAGATCGGAGCGGTGGAAGCGGTCCGATCATTGGCCGGCTTCGGCGGTGGGGCATTTGCAGGGGCGGCCCGCCGGCCGCCCTTGCGGACCCTCCGGTCATCCCAGCTCGAGCGGCGCCGGCCGTTCGGGGAAGGCGTCGGCGAGCTTGAGAACATCGGCCACCGGCCGCAGCCCCTCGGTCGCACCGGCGCACGAGAGCGAGGCAGCCGCCGAGCACACGCCCAGCCTGCCGGCCTTGTCCGCGTCCCAGCCCTCGTGAAGCCCGTACAACATGCCGGCGCAGAACGCATCGCCCGCGCCCACCGAGCCCTTGATGAACCCCTCCGGCAGCACGAGCGACCCCCGCGAGAACCGGTTCCCGGCGCGGTCGCGCGCGTAGAACCCTTCCGGCATGTGCACCGCGACCAGGTCCATGCCGCCGAGGGTGCCGAGGTCGTCGGCGGCCCGCACGAGCTCGGCGGCGTCGAGCGA
>CAYXNI010000305.1:0-3832 GCA_964466285.1 uncultured Planctomycetota bacterium
GCTCCTGGCCGGCGTGAACGACAGCCCCGCGGTGATGGAAGAGCTCTGCCGCGCACTCCTTCGCATCCGGGTGCGGCCGTACTACCTGCTTCAATGCGACCCGGTTGCCGGCATCGAGCACTTCCGCACCCCCGTCGCCCGCGGCATCGAAATCATGAAGCACCTGTTCAGCAGCGTCGGCGGGCTCGGAGTCCCGCGGCTTGTCGTTGATGCCGTCTGCGGCGGCGGCAAGATGCCCATCACTCCTGGCTACGTCGTTGAGTACGACGGCGGCCTGCTCACCCTGCGCAACTTCGACGGCGAGATCGTCACCTACCCCGACGGCGCCGCCCCCTAGCCCTCGCCCGGCCCGTTACAGTGCTGCACCTTGAGTCTTGTCGGGTGGAGAAAAGAGAAGGAAGATTCTTTGACAGGATAACAGGATAAACGGGATTTGCAGGGTGAGATGAAGAGGCCTTACGTTGATCTTCCTCATCCTGTCCATCCTGTCAGAATGCTTTTCTTGTAGGAACAATTCGCCGTTGACACGACGCGGCGGGAGTGATAGGGTCGGTGTCGTGGCAGATGTGCTGTCCCCGGAAATCGAGTGTCCACGGAAACTGCAGGAATCGATGTATGGCGGAGAATAGTGGGGGATCTCTTGCACGGAGCAATGCTTCTCCGTTTGAGCAGATTCGGCGTACCACTGCGGCGGGAGCGGAGTTCTGGTCAAGCCGGGACTTCGCCCAGGTACTCGGCTACAGCGACTACCGCAATTTCGAGCAGGTGATCGGCAAGGCTCGTTTGGCCTGCTTCAACAGCGGGCACCGCATCGAGGATCATTTCGTTGACATCACCGAAATGATCGAGATTGGCAAAGGCGGGCAGCGGCCCGTCAAGACGATTCTTCTCTCCCGCTATGCCTGCTACTTGATTGTGCAGAACGCCGATCCGTCGAAGGAAATCGTCGCTCTCGGGCAGACGTATTTCGCCGTTCAGACACGGCGGCAGGAACTTTCTGACCAGGCAACCGAAGAAGACCGCCGGCTGCTCCTCCGGGAAGAGATGAAGCTGCACAACGTCCGGCTGGCGGGCACGGCAAGGGACGCGGGCGTGGTGGCGCCGAAGGATTATGCGATCTTCCAGAACCACGGCTACATGGGCCTGTATGGCGGGATGAACGCGTCCGATATCCACAGACGAAAGCGGTTGAAGAAGGGGCAACAGATTCTGGATCACATGGGAAGCACAGAGCTTGCGGCCAATCTTTTCCGCACGACGCAAACAGAGGAGAAGTTACGGCGAGACAACGTCACCGGCAAGCAACAGGCATACCACACACACTATGAGGTTGGCGCAAAGGTGAGAAAAACGATACGGGAATTGGGCGGCACAATGCCCGAACACCTGCCGCCCGCAGAGAGCATCAAGAAGATTGAAACGAAGAAGAAGCAGAAAGAACTCCGGCGCCCCAACCGAAAAGGATAGCTCCACTTCGCTCCGGGAGGCCGGTAACCGAGGACGCATGCCAGGAATCCTGATGTCCCAGCATTCCCAGTGCCGCAACCTCGGTCCAAAGCCCATGGAACGGCGGAGAATAGGTGCGGATGTCCCCGCAAACCATGGCATGAGAGCGGTGCCCGCGTCCCGCTCGTGCAATTGAGTGTGGCGTCCCAGGACTTAGGAGCGGAATTAGGGGGATGAATATGAATTCCAGAGCGAAGGCAACGTGGGTCGGCATCGTGACCATCCTCCTTACCGGCCTCATACATGGGATCGAGGCGCCGGACGCGTTTGAGGACGCTTCGTACAAGGGGTGGCTATTCGTCGCCAATTTGCTTGCTGGCGTACTGTGCGCCGCGGCAATGTACCGGCGAGTCCGATGGGGATGGTGGTTCGGGTTCTTCCTCGCCGCCACGACGGCGGCTGGATACGTTGCAAGCCGCACGGTGGGACTTCCTGGTTTACCTGCGGAACCAGACGCATGGCTTGAACCTGCCGGCGTCGCCTCCCTTGTGGTCGAGACAGTCTTCATTGCCTCATTCATCGTCAGCCGCCGCCGCACCATGAACGAGTGACTTCGCGCCTATCTTCCGGATTCACACATATACCTTTCTCCTTTTTCCACTTTTCCTTTGCTTACACCTCTGCCTTCCCATGATTGTTTCTCCGTCGTAAGTGATACCTTACGCCCCGACGAGGTTTTCGCTTGCAGGGCCGGTGGCCGGGGGTATAATGCACTTGAAGGTTGTTTGACGCACTTCAACGCACTATGAAGAACTGGAGTGCCACATGGGACGGCTCTTGACGGTGGCAGAGGTAAGCGATTACGTGCAGCTCAACCAGCGGACTGTTATCCGCATGGCCCAGTCGGGCGAAATCCCCGCGGTGAAGATCGCTCGACAGTGGCGGTTTCGGCCCGAACTGGTCGAGAGCTGGCTGGAGAGCCATTCCGCGGTGGCGGCGGTGGCGGCGGGGGCGACGGTCGAGCCGGCTCGGCCGCCCGGTGAGATTGAGCTGTCGACGGTGTTCTACACTCATCCGAAATTGCTCGATCTGATGGCCGGCAATCGGCTGAGCGCTCTTCGAGAGGTCGTCAGCCTGCTCGTTGCCGAGCAGAAGGTTTCGAACGTGAACCCGTTTCTGCAGATGCTGTACGAGCGGGAGGCCATGCTGTCGACCGGGATCGGAAACGGCGTGGCCATTCCGCACGCTCGTCACGCTGTTCGTGGATTGTTCCAAGCCCCCATGGTGGTGCTTGCGCGTTCGATGAGCGGGATCGACTGGCGGGCGGTGGACGGCCTGCCGGTGGACCTCATTTTCCTGTTGATCTCGCCTGACGACGGGACACACCTGAGGCTCCTGTCCCGACTGTCTCGCGTACTCCGCCTGCCCTCGGCGTTCGAACGGCTCAAGGGGGCCGCGTCATCGGACGAGGTCATCCGGACGTTCAGTGAAATGGAGCAGACTCTCCCTGGGGCTCTCTCGCCGTGAGCGTCGCGAGAAAGGACCCCGCGCCGCAGGCCGTGACGGCCCGTCGGCTGGGCCAAATGAGTTTGCGGGATCGCGCGACATGTCGGAAAGGTCGCCTTTGGTGGCACGGCCTTCCAGGCCGTGGAACCACGGGCAGGATGCCCGTGCCACAAATCGGGCCTTCTCAGCATGTTGCACATTCACACACACTTATTTACGCCTCCTCCGGCTTGGGAAGTTCGGCTGTGGTATAGTCGCACTCGGGGTATCGGGTGCAGGCGTAGCAGCCCTTGCGGGGGCCGCGTGCTCGGCGGTAGATGAGTTCGCCGCCACAGCCCTCACGCGGGCATTTGACGCCGGTGGGCAGCACCTTGGCGTTGCGGCACTTCGGGAACGCGGAGCAGGCAAGGAAGCGCCCGGTCGCGCTCGTGCGGATGACCATCGGCGCTCCGCACTTCTCGCAAACCTTGTCGGTCGGCTCCGGCGGGGGAACCGGCTTCCTGTTGGCCCCGACGCGGGGGGAGGCGGCGGAGCCCGGGAGGGGCTTGGCGTTGCGGCATTTCGGAAATGCGGAGCAGGCGAGGAACCGGCCGCGCTTGCCGGTGCGGATGAGCATCGGTGCTCCGCACTTCTCGCACACCTGATCTGTCGGCTCCGGCGGGGGAACCGGCTTGCCATCCGCACCGAGCTTTACGGCGTTGCGGCACTTGGGATAGGCCGAGCAGGCGAGATAGCGTCCGCGCGTGGCGGTACGCATAAGCATCGGAGCGCCGCATTTCTCACAAACCTTGTCCGTCGGTTCCGGCGGGGGGAGCGGCTTGCCGTCACGGCCCACCTGCCTGGTGTTCTTGCACTCCGGGTAGCCGGCGCATCCGAGGAA
>CAYXNI010000306.1:0-3829 GCA_964466285.1 uncultured Planctomycetota bacterium
GAAGTGCGAGATCGACCCGGACAAGGACTGCGCGTGGGTCTTGATCTACAAGCGGCTTAAGGAGCGTGGCCACATCGACAAGATGAGACAGATCATGGCGGCGAAGGACAATTCGAAGCTGCACCGGCCCCGCCGCCTTGTCTGGGAGCGGCCGCAGAAGGTGGGCGAGAAGAAGTGAGGGGGGCATGGGGGCATGGGAGCACGGGTGGTGGACGGTGACGGGTGACGGGAGGAGCGTGGGTGCATGGGCGCGTGAGAGGTGAGGTTGTGAACTGCTGTCAGGACAGGAGAGAACGATGAGTCTGAGAGAGGCGCTTGCCAAAGACGGCGTGGTGTATACGGGCGAGGTCGGGCCGCCGAAGGGCATCGACTGTCACGAGCTGTGGGAGGAGGTCGAGGACTTCCGCGGGAAGGTGGCCGCCGTCAACGTCACGGACATCCAGAGTTCGGTCATGCGCGTGAGTTCGCTGGCCGTCTGCATCAAGCTGAGGCAACTGGGCGTGGAGCCGGTACTCCAGATGGTGTGCCGCGACCGCAACCGGCTGGCCCTGCAGGCGGACCTCCTGGGCGCGGCCATCTGGGGTATCGAGAACGTGCTGGCGCTCACCGGCGACCACATCGCGCTCGGCGACCATCCCCAGGGTAAGCCGGTCCACGATCTCGACTCGGTGACGCTACTCCAGACGATCAACGCCCTGATGCACGGCAACGACATGGCCGGGAACCGGCTGGACGGCGCGTGGAAGAAGGTCAAGCAGCCGCCCGAGAGCAAGGTGAAGTTCAAGTACGAAGGCCCGATCCTCGCCAAGTGCCCGAAGTTCTTCGCGGGCGCGGTGGTGACGCCGTGCGCCGATCCGCTCGAGCCGCAGATCATCAAGCTCGAGAAGAAGGTGGAAGCGGGCGCGAAGTTCATCCAGACCCAGGCGGTCTACGATCCGGCGCAACTCGAGAAGTTTGTGCAAGCGGCGGCGCACATCAAGGTGCCGATTCTTGCGGGGATCGTGATGCTGAAAAACGCCGGGATGGCGAAGTTTATGAACGAGAACGTCGCGGGCGTCTCCGTGCCGGAAGCGATCATCAGCGAGATGGCGGCCGCGCCCAAGGGCGACGAGAAGAAGGTCAGCGTGGCGATCGCGGCGCGCCTGATGAAGCAGATGGCCGGGATGTGCAAGGGCTTCCACCTCATGCCGCTCGGCTGGTCGAAGTGCGCGGTCGAGGCCATCGAGGCGGCGAGGAGATGACGAAGGGACAATGGACAGTGGACAATGGACTATGGACTGTGGAGACTGGTCCAGGGGGGGAATGCGGTCTGACTCGCGCATGTGCCACCGTCCATGCCGTTCTCGTCGTCCTCGTCGTCAATGTTGCCTTCCTCCTCTGACGAAATGATCAAGCTGCGGATCCTTATCATCCGTCCGGGGGCGCTGGGGGACACGGTGCTGACGGCGCCGGTGCTCGCGGCGCTGCGGGAGAAATATCCGGCGGCGCGGATCGAGCTGGCGGGCCGGACCGACTACGGGGCTGTGCTGGTGGACGGGAGGCTGGCGGACGCGTGCGTGTCGTCGGACTCGGCGGCATTCACGTCGCTTTTTGCCGATGGCCCGATCAAGCTGTCCGAGTGCGATATCGCGGTCGCCTATTTGCCCGACGCGGATGGGCGGGTGGCGGCGAGACTGGGCGAACGGTGCGGGAGTGTGGTGGTTTTCGATCCGCGGCCCGAGGCGGGCGGGCGGGTCCACATCACCCGGCACCTGTTGAGGGCGCTCACGCCCCTTGGCATATCGGATGCGGACGAGTGCCCGCGCATCGTTTGCAGGGAGGAATGGCGCCATGCGGCCAGAGCACTACTGCTTGGCCAGGACGCGAAAGAAGCTTACGTCGTCATACATCCGGGCAGCGGCGGGCGTCAGAAGCTGTGGCAGGCGGAGAAGTGGGCGGCTGTGATCTCGGCGGTGTCGCCACGGCGGGTGGTGTTGACGTGCGGGCCGGCCGACGAAGGAGTCGCCGAGGAGATCCTGGCACAGGTAACAGGCGGGACGCGGGTGGCACCGGTATGCGGGCAGCCGATCACGACCGTGGCGGGGGTGCTGGCCGGTGCGGACGGGTACGTGGGGTGCGATTCGGGCGTGACGCATCTGGCGGCGGCGTTGGGCGTGCGTACGGTAGCGATTCTCGGTCCGTCTGAATCGCGTGTGTGGGCGCCACGCGGGCGAGCGGTCTGTGTTCTCGCGGGCGTGCACGGCTCGACGGCGTCGGTCGCGCCATCTGTGGTGCTGGGGGCGTTGCGGGGCGGGTGCTGAGGGAGTTTGTCGTCGAACGGCGGGGTCGTCATTCCCTGAACGTCATGTCCGGCGTACGTTCCTTGTCACACGTGGTGGGGGCTTCGCCGGCCCCTGGGGCAGCCGCCTTTGGCCTGCGGAAGACGGTCCGGATTCCCTCGACGATCAGCACCAGAGCGAGCAGCAGTAGAACCCCGGCGATGATGCCGACGGTGGAGAACTTGTATGTCCCGAGCAGGAGGATGAGAGCCCAGATGGTCATGACGTTCATAAAGATCATGGGAAGAACGACGAAGAGTATCTTCTTGCCCAGCTTCCTGAGCCAGACGGCGACGACGAGGAGGGCGAGCCCGGCGAGGAGCTGGTTCGTGGCGCCGAAGACCGGCCAGATGGCCTTCCACGCGGGGAGGGTATTGCCATTGGCGTCCCGCAGGGTGATCAGGACGAAGATCGTGGGCAGGACGAGGGTGGCTGCGGTGGAGAAATAGCGCGTCATCGCGCCCTTGAAGTTGAAGAACTCTTCGAAGATGTAGCGGCCGAGGCGTGTCGCGGTGTCGAGCGTGGTGAGGATGAAGGTGGAGAGGGCCAGAAGGCCGAAGGACATTCCCAACTGGCTCGGGATGCCGAACACTGCCAGGAACTGGCCCATCCCACTGCCGTAGACGGTCATCGGGTCGACGGACTTGCCGGAGAGGAGCGCGTGGTTCTTGCTGAGCATGGCCACGGTCGCCAATGCGATCACGGCGACCACACCTTCGATGAGCATGGCGCCGTAGGCGACGGGCCGGGCGTCGGTCTCCTTGTTGAGTTGCTTGGAAGTGGTTCCGGAGGCAACGATGGCGTGGAAGCCAGAGCAGGCGCCGCACGCGACGGTGATGAAGAGGATGGGTACGAGCGGTCCCAGGCCCGCAGAGAACCAGGAGCCGACAGCGGGGAACTGGAGGGAGAACCCGCCGAGGAGGATGCCCGCGAAGGCGCCGATGACGGAGGCGTAGAGCAGGAACGAGGAGAGGTAATCGCGGGGTTGCAGGAGGATCCAGACGGGGGCCGTTGAGGCGACGAAACAGTAGGCGACCAGGGCGATGCACCAGACCTTTCTTGGGTCAGTGCCGAAGAACGCTCCCAGCCAGTTGCTCGACACGGGGACCTTCTGGCCGAGCCAGACGGCGAGGAAGACGAGAGGCACGAAGATCAGAGAGGACCAGAGCACCGGCACCTTGAGGCGGTAGATGAAGAGGCCGAACCCGAGAGCGAGGAGCATGAACATTCCCGCGGAGGAGGCCACGCCTCCGTTCTTGACGAAGGTGGTGGCGGTGAGGTCGGCGAAGACGGTCAGCACGTAGACCAGGGCCAGCCAGATGAAGACGAGGAAGAGCTTGTAGGCGAGGGGGGTCATGTACTCGCGGGCGACCTCAGCGATGGAGCGGGCCTTGTGTCGGATGGACGCGACGAGCGCGGAGAAGTCGTGGACGCCGCCGATCAGGATGGAGCCGACGATGATCCACAGGAGCGTGGGCATCCAGCCGAAGGCGAGGGCCGCGATGATGGGG
>CAYXNI010000307.1:0-3828 GCA_964466285.1 uncultured Planctomycetota bacterium
CTCGACACCTGTCCAGCGCCGGTCTGACTTGTAGAACGGATGCAGGTACTCCCAATGAACCAGATCGCGGGATCTGAAAAGCCAGGCCACGTCGCCGTCTTCCTTTGTATTGCCGCCGCTCAGGCAGTAGTGGAAATCTCCGTCCACCCAGCCGCAGACGTCCCACATGTTGTACTTGCCGAATTCCGGGGATCCCTCCTTGGGGATGGGGATTACCGGATTTGCCGGATGCTTCGTCCACTGGATGAGTCCGTCATCGTGGCTTGTGGCAATACAGGTGCCGGCGTCGATTCCGTTATATATCAGGGTGGGAATGCCGTCTTTGTTCACCAGCGAGCCGCCGGCGAACGCGTGTTTCTCCGGGTCTCCGGGATTGATCTTTATCGCCGTCGTGTGGCAGTGCCAGTGCACAAGATCCGTGCTGGACAGGTGGCCCCAGTAGTTGATTCCACCAGGGAAAAAGGGGTAGAAGATGTGGTATCTTCCCTTCCAGTAGATACACCCGTGGGGATCGAACGCGCAGTTGTAGTCCTCCGGTCCCATAAGATGGTACATGGGCCGATGGGGGTCCTGCTGCAACTTCTCCCTCAGTTCCCGGGCGCTCGTGATCAGTTTGCCTACGTGCTCGATCTCTTGCGCGGTCTTCTGCGCATCATTCTGGTCGTCACTCATGTTCTTGACCCTTTCTGAATCTGTTGAGATTGACATTGCCCTGAAATAGTGAGGCAGTAATGGCGGACATTCAATTCATTGTTCCATTTTCGGCGGAGCAATGCACGGTACTGGCCGCATTGCGGCCTCCGGCGTCGGGTTGACATTCGAGGCCGCGCCGGGGAATGCATACCAGTAGGTGGCGGCGGCATAGTCCAGTTTCGAGGATTCCCAGGGATGAATCTCCATGTCCATCTGCAATGATTGCTGGAACGTGATTCCGTCAAGATTCCGCGTCCGGGTGAGCACGTTGTGTCCCTGAGTTCGAGCTTCATCCATGCGGACGTGGCTGGCAAAAGGCAGGTTGAACGTGGGCTTGGGCGCCCAGGAGAAATTATAGTAATCCTCGGTTCCCGTGCCCATGTGCGAGGGGAGTGTGTCGCCATCGACCCAGATCTTCTCGGTGCCTTCGCCGTACCACGACGGCAGGGGATTGAAGATCGCGAGCGTGTCGCCAACGTATGTGCCCTTGCCCTTTGCCCGAATGTAGTTCCAGTCAAGAAAAGGCGGGCTCTGGATTTCCGACTGAAAGTGCCAATTCGCGTGGAAAAGCATCGAGCGGCCGTCCCACTCCCAACGATCCGTCACTGTCTCCGATTGCACGGCCACCTGCCGGTCCGACAAGTTGTGCAGGGTGATCGTCGCTGACCTGGCGTACGGCATGACCCATCGGCAGACCATCTGGCCATCGGTATTCACGTTGCGGTACCAGGTCTGGACCACGCTCAAGCCGGGTCCGGCGCCGAAGAAGTCGCCCAGCGGACACCAGATGGTCTCCTCGCCGTCGAACTGGGCCGAGACAACCGTGGAACGCAAAGCCTGCGCAAGTTGCCCATCGTTCTGCACCCGAAGGCGGACAGCCAGTTCGCGTACTGCGGATGGGCCAGCCGGCAGCTCTATTGAGGCTGATTGGCCTGGGCCGAGCGTCTTCTCTATGGTGTGCACCGTCCCGCCGATGAATGCTGGTGGAGTGGTCAGAATGCGGTTGGTCCGGCGGATCGCGCCTGCGGCCTGAGCGAGCACTTCGGCGCTGAGTGTCTGGACGCGGGTGTCTGCGATATAAGTGCGATAGTTGATCTGGTAACACACGGTGGGCGTGGCCGGCCCACCGTCGGGCTCTTCCCAGGTCACCCTGCAATTTCGCGCGTAGGGAATGGGCAGATAGGAGGTTGTTCCGCCGAACTTGTTGGCTTCATAGCAGGGCTGGGGCGTCGCCAACGGAGCGCCGGGATTGAACGTGCCCTGCAGCAGGTCGAGCGCCTGATACTCCAGCGCCGGTGTCGGTGAACCGTCCAGGAAAATCCGCAGCTTGCCGGGTTTTCCGCAATGGGATGTCACAAAGAAGCGGACAATCGCCCCGGGACCGTCAGCGTCCATCAGTACATGCTGTTTGCGTCCAGCGGCCTCATCAACGCGGACAAAGTTTTCGCAGGATTTCACAAACCAATCCGGCTGGTCAGGCCCCTTGCGGCGGGGGTCCATG
Source organism: uncultured Planctomycetota bacterium (assembly GCA_964466285.1). Lineage (GTDB taxonomy): Bacteria > Planctomycetota > PUPC01 > PUPC01 > PUPC01 > CAYXNI01. The sequence goes on from CAYXNI010000307.1 coordinate 2,195, forward strand.
CTGCTCGCCTGCTTGCAGGTGAAGGAATGCTCAGGCCACCGGGCCACAGAATCGCAGTTCAGCATTTCCTCAAGAAGCGACTCGAGGCTGACAGCAGTCTTATCGGCAAAGGGTTCGGATGACATTGGCGCCTTTCATTAAGTGTACGTCGTCAAGGTTGCGAAACACTGGAATGCACTTCCGTATAGACGCTCGGATCTTGGCTCAGGCCCTTCTGTAACCGTACCTTTTCCATCACTGAACGTCAAGGCGGCGTCTCCTCTTGGGCTCGATTAGGTTTATGCCGGCCATTGCCCTCGCAGGGATGCAGCGCGCGGACGCCGGCCTCGATTACGTCATCGAGGATGGATCGTGAATGTTCTTTTGAACACTCATCACGCGATCCAGGCGGATACCCTCGGTCGCACCCAAGGCGGTGATACAGCAAGCGGCCGTCGCCGCCCCCAGGCGCCCCGCATCCGCCACGCTCATTTCTTGCAGCAGAGCGGTGAGCAACCCGGCAAGGAAAGAGTCCCCTGCGCCGGTCGTGTCGACGATCGGACCGGGAGGCGGGACACACGGCACTTCGACGTACTCGCCGGCCGCTGGACTGAGCAGAGCGCCATCGGAGCCGAGTTTCACGCCCAGAATCCCCGCCGCTCCGCAACTGCGGAACGTGGCGATGATGTCGCGAGGATCGGACTGGCCGGTCTGGTGCATGGCTTCGTCACGGCTCGGCACATACACATCAAGATGGGGGAGGATTCGATCGAGCGGTTGCATTGAGCCGCCGCTGCCGGCGGTATCCACAGCCGTCCGGCAACCTGTCGACCGTATTACGGCGAGCACTTCGGGAAGGTCCTGCTCGAGATTCGGGAGCTGGGAATAATACCCGAGCAGCATCATGCGACTGCGGGCGAAGAGATCGAGATTGTCGAGCATTACAGAGCGATCCAGCAGGTTCGACGCGCCGGCATAATGGGCAAAGCCCCGTTCGCCTCCTTGGTCAACGAGCACGGCCGACGTACTTGTGCCGGTGGTCGGATGTCGCAGAAGCCGCCGGCAATCAACTCCTTCGGTCTCCAGGCTCCGACGGATCATCTCGCCCCATTCGTCAGCCCCGACATAGGCGAGCATCGCCGTCTTCATGCCCAGCCGCGCCATGGCAATCCCCGCGTTACAGGCAAGCCCGCCGGTCATCAGACGGAACGGATCGCTCTTTATGACCGTGCCGGCCCCGATCGCCGATTGCAAGGGGACCGGCCGGATGAGAAGATCGGCGACGCAAGAGCCGCAAAACACGCAGTCAAGGGTCTTATTCATAGGCGCCTCGAACAATCTCCGGGCGTCGTCCCGGCCCGATCCGAATGAGGATATCGATCCCCTGGCGGTGCCGCATAGTCAAGTGCCATGTGTAATGATCGACCAGGTCGTAATGGGCGGCGGCATCTTCGTCAGAGCGCCCTTGATGGCGTTTCCGTCCAAGAAGGTCCGCACGCGACACCTCGGCCGGACACTCTACGAAAATACCCCAATCCGCCTCGGCACGCAGTTCTTGCCACCCCGGCAAATCGAGCAGCATGTACAGTCCTTCGACAATAACAATGCCTTCGGAGAGCACGAGGATGGCGCCGGGGACAGGGTCGTGCAGCATG
>CAYXNI010000308.1:0-3817 GCA_964466285.1 uncultured Planctomycetota bacterium
TGCCAGAAGCACGGCATCAAGCTGGGCTTCTACTACTCGCAAGCCGCGGACTGGATTCACCCCGGCGGCCGGGTGCCGGCCGACTGCTGGGATACGGCCCAAGTGGGCGACTTCGACGAATACCTTCGCAAGATCGCGGTGCCCCAAGTCCGCGAAATCCTGACCGGATACGGGCCGGTGGCGATCCTGTGGTGCGATGGCCCGTGGGAGATGACCAGGCAGCGAGCGGACATGTTTATGCCGCTGCTGAAACTCCAGCCTGGGATTCTCCTGGACGACCGCCTCGGCGGCGAATATCCGGGCGATTTTGCGACGCCGGAGCAGGGCATCCCTGAGGGCGGCATGTCCGGCCGCGACTGGGAGACGTGCATGACGATGAACGACACCTGGGGCTACAAGAGCTTCGACAACAACTGGAAGAGCTCGGAGACACTGATCCGCCACTTGGCGGATATCGCGTCCAAGGGCGGCAATTTTCTGCTGAACGTCGGGCCGACCGCCGAAGGGCTGATCCCCGAGCCGTCGGTCGTGCGGCTCAAACAGGTCGGACAATGGTTGAAGGTCAACGGAGAGGCGATTTACGCCACCAGCGCCGGTCCGTCCCAAGCGCCTCCCTGGGGCCGTTGCACGAAGCGGGTGGACGACAAGGGGACGACACTGTACCTGCTCGTCTTCCAGTGGCCGGCCGACGGCAAGCTGGCGGTGCCCGGGTTGAACAACCCGGTTGAGACCGCGTATCTGCTGGCCGATGCGGACAAGCGGGCATTGAAAACCGCAAGCGGCCGTGCGGGCGTAACCATAGACGTGCCTGCTTCCGCGCCCGACAAGATCTGTTCGGTGGTCGTACTTCGGGTCACAGGCGGTCTTCCCGGGCCTGAGCCGCTTCCTGCGGACCGGAAATTCGTCCAGCGCCGGCTCAATCTCTCGCGCAGCAATGTCACCGACGCGGGATTGGCGAACCTCCGGAAACTCCGCGATCTCGAGCGGCTCGATCTCGGATACTGCAACATCAGCGACGCCGGCCTGGAATACCTGAAAGGGCTGGACCGGCTTGGCGAACTGAATCTGATAGGTACGCCGATCACCGACGCCGGCCTGGTACACCTGAAGGGGCTGCCCGCGCTCTACATACTGATCCTTGACGAAACAAAGATTACGGACGCCGGCATGGTGCGCCTGAAGGAATTGACACAGGTCAGCGATCTCTACCTCAGGAAAACCCAGGTTACCGACGACGGTTTGGCGCACCTCAATCCCAAGCTGGGCCGGCTCTATCTCGCGGACACCAAGGTCACCGACGCCGGCCTGCGGCACCTGGAGGGAATGACACGTCTCGTGACGCTGGAGCTCTGCCGCACGGCCGTAACGGACGCCGGGCTAAAGCACCTGGCTGCGCTTACTCAACTCCGAGACCTGGACCTTTCCGGTACGAAAGTCACCGATGCTGGACTCGTGCACCTGAAAGGCTTGACACAGCTCCAAGAGCTTTGGCTTACGGGTACAGGGGTCACGGACGCTGGGGCAGAGGACTTGAAGAAGGCACTCCCAGACGTGAACCTGATAAGGAGAGACCCGTGAGCAAAGCCGTCGCCGCGCCGCCCGTCAGGCCCAAGCCGGAAGACGTTCCGCTCTACCTGCTCTCGTATGACCACGCCGTCGGCTATCCGAAGATCCAGGAAGAGGCGCGCAAGACCATGGCGATGCTGGATCAGTACCCGGAATGGAAGACCGGCGGACAGATTGAGGGATGGACGTGGGATTGGATGGCGAAAAACGATCCCGGGTTCATCGCTGATGCACGCAAGTGGATCGCAAAGTATGCCGGCCGCTGGGTGCCCGCAGGCGGTTCTTACGGCCAGCCCTACTTCACGTTCATCTCCGAGGAATCCTGCATCCGCCAGATGTTTTACGGAACGCGGGCCATCAAGGAGCGCCTTGGTTACGACAACGACATCTACATCTACAGCGAGCACGAGACCATGCCGCAGCTCCCGCAGATCCTCGCGGGCATGGGCTATCGCGGGGCCTTCTTCCGTACCCACATGCAGTACGGCGGCGACGGGCCCGCGCGGGATGCCGACTGGGTGTTGTGGACCGGCCTCGACGGGTCTTCAATCCCGGCGATCCCGTCGTACAGCGGGCTCGAGCAGTGCTGGGGCAACATGTGGCTCATGACGGGCTACTCCCCGGGCTGGGGGACCTGGGCGCACATGGAGGCGTTCAAGGCCGAGATGCATGGCCGGGGCGTGCAGCATCCGCTCATCTCGCGCTGCGATGACTGGGGCACCCGCCCGAACCCAGCGCTGATGCGGGATGCAAAGGCGCATGCGAAGAACACGAAGTGGGTGACGGCCCCGGAGTACTTCGATATCATCGAGCGCTCGGGCATCAAGCAGGCCGGTTTCCAGGTGGGGCCGAATGACTTTATCCCGGAACAGCCTTGGGGCTACTGCGGCAACCGCACGTGGACCGGGCCGCGCGTCGCTGCGAGCCAGGCGCTGGCCGCCGAGGCGCTGGCTGTAACAGCCATCCTGAACGGGTTCAAGTGGACGCCTGCCCACCAAACGCGCCTGGACGACGCCTGGAAGAACCTGCTCATCGGCGAACACCACGACTCGATGATCGTCGCCATCTACAATGAGGCACGCGACTTCACGGACCCGTCGCAGAAGCTTTCGCAGGACCTGGCCAGGGAAACGGCGGAGTTCGTCGCCGCGCGGACCCAGGTGAAGGGCGACGCCGTGTTCGTGTTCAATCCCACGGCTCATCCGCGTACCGAAGCGGTCTTCCTGAGCGGCGCCGCGCCGGTGCGGCTGATCGCCCCGGACGGCACAGCCGTGGTCGGGCAGGAAGGGCCGTCCGGCGCCTGTTTCGTCGCCCGCGACGTTCCGGCGCTGGGATACAAGGTGTACCGCATCGAGCCAGGCACACCGGCCATTGCCGCCGCCAAACCGGGAGACGCGCAAGCCTTTGAGACCGGGCGCTACCAGGTGGCTTTTGGCGCTGAGGGCGGCATCGTCAAGTTGCGCGACAAGCTGACCGGGCGAGATCTTGTGAAGGAGGGCGTCAAGACCGGTTTCCTGGAAGGTTTGATCGGCAACGACCTCAAGCAGTCGCGTGGCCAGGTGAAGCTGACCCACACCGGCCCCGGCGTGTGGCGGGTGGTCGAGACCGGCATGGTGGGCGTGATCAGCTACGAGATGGCATATACCTTTGCGGCAGAGAACACCCGCATCGACCTCGACATCCGGCTGGAAGTTCCGGCGGGCACCCGCATCGGCTGCCCGGACCCGAAAGACCCCAACAGGCCTCGCCGGGGAGGCCAGCGCGATCACGGCGTAAAGCTGCGCTACGTCTTCAATGCCCAACTCGAGGAGACTCTGGGCAAGGCCCCGCGTGCGGTCCGGCATCAGCCGCTTATCGTCCAGACTGCCACGACCGGGGATGAGACCCTGGACGCCAACCTGTGGGCGTCGGTCGAGACGGAGAAGTCCGGCCTCGCGATCTCCAACTGCGGCTCGATGGGATACCGCGCCGTCGGCTCATCCCTTGAGCCGATCCTGGCCTACAGCGGCGAATACACGTGGGGTGGGCGGAAGTTCATGGAAGGCACGTACACGTACCGCTATGCGCTTGTCCCCTATGGCGGCTATTCGCTTGACTCCTACAGCTTGCATAGAAAGTATGGCGGTACGGCTGAGCGCAGTGCGGCCCATCGGCAGGCCGTGGAGCGGGACCGCCCGCTCTACGTTCTGGAGTTCAAGGGCCAGGGCGGCAAGCTGCCGCTTCAAGGGTCGGCCGTGGAACTGCCCAAGGT
>CAYXNI010000309.1:0-3816 GCA_964466285.1 uncultured Planctomycetota bacterium
GTCATAGCCCTTCGCGCGAAGCAGTGCGATGAGTTGCTCGGCGGTCTTCTTCTGTTCGTCGTTGCGGAAGAACACGGCCGAGCGGTACTGCGTGCCGACGTCGGGCCCTTGGCGGTTGAGCTCGGTCGGATCGTGGATTTCGAAGAACAGCCTGGCCAACTGCTCATACGAGACGCGCGCCGGGTCATAGACGACGCGGACCGACTCCGCGTGGCCGGTCGTGCCGGTGCAGACCTGCTCGTAGGTCGGGTTGGGCACGTGGCCGCCGCTGTAGCCGGACGTGACGCTCTTGACTCCGTCGGCCTGCTGGAAGTAATGTTCGACGCCCCAGAAGCATCCGCCGGCGAAGATGGCCTCTTCGGTCGCCGCGTCCTCGGCCGGGCGGAAGACGAGCGACGTTGAGTTGACGCAGTGGCGGACGTTCTTGGGCGTGAGGCCTTCGCCCTCGAAGACGTGGCCGAGGTGCGCGCCGCACGCGACGCACGTGATCTCCGTCCGGCTGCCGTCGGCGTCGAGCTGACGCTTGACCGTTCCGGGAATCTCGTCGTCGAAGCTGGGCCAGCCGCAGTCGGAGCGGAACTTGCTTTTCGCCGTGTAGAGCGGTGTGCCGCACTGGCGGCAGACGTAGAGGCCGGACTCGAAGTGGTTCCAGTACTTGCCGGTGAAGGGCCGTTCGGTGCCCTTTTCGAGGATGATGTGCTTCTCGCTGTCGGTGAGGGGCGGCATGGTTTGGTTTGTGTTGCTGCCGTCGGCTGGTTCCATGTGGGCTTTCACCTCGGTTTGTTTGCGGGGGGGCGGCGTGTCAGGCCGGCAGCGGACTGTCACGGCCGCCATCGCCGCGATGACTACGAGACAGCCGACAAGTGAGATCCTGGGTCGCATTGTGGCATCTCCAACGTTGTCCAGCCTGTATGTATTGTATCATGGCTCGGCGCACGATGCGGGGGAAAATCTTCGGCCGGTTGCGAGGGCGAGGTGGCTGTGGGGCAAGGGCGGCTGTTCCCGGGCTGTCAGTGTCCGGGACGGACGGCCCGCGGGTGAAGGCGCACGGGCGGCCCCCACGAGCTTCCCGCCACTTCGCGAATTGCGGACGACCGGCGACTCGCCGTTGACCGGCCAGCGCGGACATGGTAGTCTCGTCTCGGATTCTTGGCCGCTCCACGGTCATGGATAACAAGGTTATGACAACTGAGCAATGTGAACGCATCCGGGTCTCGGTGCCAGGCCGTATCTGTCTGTACGGGGAGCATCAGGACTTCCTCGGCCTGAGCGTCATCGCGATGGCCATCGATCTGTACTTCACCATAACGGCCTCGCCGCGTAATGACGGGAAGTTCGTCATCAATATGCCAGACCTCGCGCAGAAGGACGAGCTTGACCCCTCCGCTGAATTGAGGTATCGGCACCAGCGCGACTATCTGCCGGCGGCGATCAACATTCTGCGGCGCCGCGGCGTGACGTTCGACCGGGGCTACGATTTCGTCTTCAGGAGCACGATCCCCGTCAATGCTGGGGTTTCCAGCTCGTCGGCCATGTGCGTGGGGTGGGTGAAGACGCTGTGTGCGCTGGCCGGCGATCCGGCGGCAGACGATCCGGTCGAGGTGGCGCGGCTCGCACATCAGACGGAAGTGCTGGAGTTCAACGAACCCGGCGGCACGATGGACCACTACACCACGTCGCTGGGGGGGCTGCTCTACATCGACTGCCTGAATCCAGTAGACGTCCGGCTGCATCCTATCGATTGCGACGTCACGGGGGTGGTGCTGGGCAACACACTCGAGAAGAAGGACACAAAAGGCACGCTTCGGGCGTCGCGGGTGGCTGTCGAGGCGGGTATTAAGGAACTAAGGAAGCGCATTGCAGACTTCTCACTGAAGACCACGCCGACAGAGACGATCTTGGCGGAACTGTCCAGTCTGCCGGGCGACATGGCGGAAAAGCTGCTCGCAAATGTGATTAACCGCGACCTCTGCCAGGAGGCCCGCCGAATGCTCGAGAGCGGCGAGGTCGACAAGGAGCGTTTCGGCCGGATGCTGGACACACACCACGAGCAACTTCGTGACCGGCTGGGCATCTCCACGCCGAAGCTGGAGCGTCTGCTCCGCGCCTCCAGGGATGCCGGGGCGTTGGGTGGGAAGCTCAACGGCAGCGGTGGCGGCGGCACAATGATTGCCTATGCCCCCGGACGTGAGGCAGAAGTGGTTTCCGCCATTGATGCCAACGGTGGCAAGGGATACATCGTCAGGAAATCCAGGGGGGCAGCCATCGAATTCAACGCCGGTCGGCCATAAGAGGGAGTTGTTATTCTGGTCGCGGAGAACAACGCCTGGCGGGCAATGCGTAGATCTTGAGCGTGATCGGCCTCGTTTGGGACGGATGGCCTTTCAGATCACACGGGGTTGGGGTGTCCAGCGCACCTCGAAGGGGACTACTTGTCAGTGTCTCGCTTGTTGTAGGTCAACCCGAACCCGTATGGGAAGAGCGGCTTGTAATCCGCGTCGCCAATGTTGATGGGAATCTGCTGCATCTGGGCCGGCCAGGTGTGCGGCAGTTTGCCGGTGAAGTCGTAATCGCCGAAGAGCACGTCCGCGATCCCGGCGCCCTCGGTTCCGGGCAGCCAGGCAGCGACGAAGCCTTTACACTTTTTGATCTCTTCGGTGATGATCATCGGACGCCCGGAGATGAGCACCACCACGGCCGGCACCCCGGACTCCTGGACGTGTTGGAGCACTCGGCGGTCGCCACCGTCCAGATGCAGGTCGGCGCGGTCACCACCGCCCTCGGCGTAGGGAGTCTCTCCGATGACCACCAGGACTACATCATAGCTGGCCGCGTTGTTGCCGGCCTCGTCAAAGTCGATCTTCGCGTCCGGCGCCACCTGCTTGAGCCCGTCGAGAATGGTGGTTCCCGGAGTGATGTTGCCCGCCCCGCCTTCCCACGAGATGGTCCAGCCGCCGCATTGTATGCCGATGTTATTGGCGCTTTTTCCGGCGACGAGGATCTTCGCCTTCTTGGACAGGGGCAGGACGCGGTCGTTCTTGAGCAGCACGAGCGACTTGCGGACCGCCTCGCGTGCGACCGCACGGTGCTCTTTGGAGCCGAAGGTCCCCTTCTTGATCAACTCGCGATCCGCGTAGGGGTGATCCATCAGCCCGGATGCGAACTTCACGGTCAGGATGCGCCGGACCGCGTCGTCGATGCGGCTTTGCGGAATCTGGCCGCTGTTGACCCCGTTCTTGACGGCGGTGATGAAATCCCGCCAAGTGGTCGGCTCCATGGCCATGTCAATTCCGGCGTTGACGGCCTGCACGTACCGGCCGCCGATGCCCAGCCAGTCGGAGATCACGATGCCCTTGAAGCCCAGCCTCGTTTTCAGTGTGCCGGTAATCAGCTCCTTGTTGATGTGGCAAGGCACGCCGTTGATCGAATTATAGGAGACCATCGCGGTCCACGCGCCGGCCTTGATCGCGGGGAGATACGGGGCGATGTGGATGTCGCGCAGTTCCTGAGCGGTGAGAACCGAGTCGCCCGCGTTCTTTCCCCCTTTGGTTCCGCCGTCTGCCGCCCAGTGCTTCATGCAGGCCACGAGATGGCGCCCGTTGAATTCCGGCCCCTGAAGCCCTTCAATGTACGGGCCGGCGAGCAACGCGGCGAGCTTCGGATCCTCGCCGAAGCCCTCGTACGTGCGTCCCCAGCGCTCGTCGCGCGGGACGGTCAGGCATGGGGCGAACGTCCAGGTCGGCCCGGTGGTGAGGACTTCCTCGGCGACCACCTGGCCGATGCGCTTCATCAGTTCCGGGTCGCGCGCCGCTCCCA
>CAYXNI010000310.1:0-3770 GCA_964466285.1 uncultured Planctomycetota bacterium
CCTTGCGTCCCCGCGGCTGACGGGGGAGGTCAAGGCGGACTCGACGCTGAACAACGCGGTCAATTTCCTCAACGAGTCGGCCGCGTTCCTCAAGACGCCGACCGGGAAATGGCTGTTCGTGAAACCGCAGCTCGCGGACGTGTACGTGGACATGCTTCGCGTCCGCGGCACAGCGGAGCAGGCGCTGCCGGTGTACGGCTATGTCCTGGAGGGATGCAAGGCGTTGTTGGCGATCAAGCTGCCCGACGACATTCCTTCGCCCACCGACGAGCTCAGCCTGTTCCGCCCGATACCGATCGCTGTCCAGGCGGACGGGTTGCTCGGCCCCGACGACTACCGGTTTGAGAAGAGCCTGACCCTCTCGCTGAAGTCTTCGTTTCCCAGTGATGGTGCGACGATCCGCTACACGCTGGATGGCAGCGAGCCGACGGAGCAGTCTCCCGCGTGTGACGGCCCGATCAAGCTGGCGGACACCACCACAGTGAAGGCCCGGCGGTTCGGCGAGGGCGTCGCGGCGGACCTCCCGACGTGGTCCAGGACGTTCGAGTACCGGCCGTTCTCCGTCACGTCGGAGGGCTTGATGAAGGGCTTCGGCACGTGCTTCGACAAGAGCGTGACGATCCGCTTCACGCCCCACGCGACGGACGGGACGATCCGCTACACGCTCGACGGCAACGCGCCCGACGACAAGTCGCCCGCGTACGAGCGGCCGATCGTTCTGGAGGAGACCGCGACGGTCACGGCGCGGTACTTCGACGCGGCCGGCAAGCCGCGCGGATACACGTGGTCGGTCTGCTACGAAGAGAGGAACCTGGCCCTTGGAAGGCCGGTGGAGGTCTCCGGGGAAAAGAACGAGAACGAGAAGCCGGAATACGCGGTCGACGGCTTGGTTGACGTCGGCAAGTACTGGGGGACCATTCCCGCGCCGCAGTGGCTGCGGGTGGACCTCGAGAAGGAGTACACGGTCGACCGCATTCACATCTTCCCGTACTGGGACGGGCATCGATATTATCAGTACACGATCGAAGTCTCGACCGACGGGAAGAACTGGACCCAGGTGGTTGATGGCTCCAAGAACACCGTCACGGGAAATGAGAAGGGCTACCTGCACACGTTCAACCCGACGAAGGCCCGCCACGTGAAGGTCAACATGCTGAAGAACAGCGACAACCCGGCCGTGCACCTTGTAGAACTGCAGGTCTTCGAGGCGAGGAAGTGACGCGGGCGGCTTGGTCTGTGCCGGCATAGAAACCCCGGACACCAGTTCCTGGGATGTGGTGTCCGGAAGGACGTGGGAGGCCGGCGGCAGTGATGAAAGGAGCCCCGTTTTGCGCGACAGAACCCGGCCCTCGGGTCTGGCGGTCCCGTGCCGGGAATCGCACAGGTCCGTGCTATGCCGCCAGCTGTGCCCAACGTTGAACATTTCTTGACAGGAGCAATGACGATGGCGCGATGGACAACCAGAAAGACGCGGGATGGTTTCGTGCTGGCGTGCGGGAAAACGGAGATGGTGTGGAACCGCTCCGGTGAGTCTCTCACCTTTGCCGGGCTGCGATGCAAGGGGAAGGGCTTCACGTTCGGCGACGGCTCGGCGCTGTGGACGATGGAGTTGCGGGATCGCAGCGGCTATTGCACTCAACTGAGCAGTTCGGCCGGAAAGTATTTCTCGTGCACGGTCGGCAAGACGCTGACGCTGAGGTGGAAGGGACTCGCCGATGGGGCGGTGGACGTGAAGGTCGCGGTAACCGCCGATTCCGATGCCCCGATCGCCCGCTGCCGCATGGAGGTGGCCAACCGCGGCGGCAAGTACACAGTCTGGGCCATCAGGATGCCGTCCTTGACCGACGTGATCGGGCCCACCGGCTCGCACCGCAACGACGTGCTCATCACTTCCGACGGGTTCGGTTCGAGCATCCCTGACCCGATCCGGCAGCCGAGACTCACGTGTTGGACGAACCGGGGCTATCCCAACGGACTGCAATCACTGCCGTTCGTGGCGCTGGCCAACGGCGGCCATGGCCTTTACCTTGGCGTGCACAACCCGGAGGCCGGGCTGTGCCGATTCCAGCATTTACCGGACAGGGACGAAGACCGCCTGCCGGTGGCGATTCTTATCGAGCCGGAGAACGCCGGCCGGGCCCAGGAGAGGATCAGCCTGGACTACGACGTGGTGCTGGGGCTGTTCGAGGGGGATTGGTTTGACGCCGCGATGATCTACCGCCCGTGGGCCATCCGGCAGAAATGGGCGGCCCGCAAGGTCGAGGACCGGCGCGACATCCCAGACTGGTCCCGCCATATGCCGCTCTGGGTGCGTCTGTGGCTTCCGGAAAGACCCAAGCTCGAGCGCTCGGAGATGGACCGCTCCGTGGACGTCACTTTGCGCTTTCGCCAGGCTCTCGGACGCGAGTGCGCGGCGCAGGTGTACAACTGGCACGCCCACCCGTTCGACATTCTCTATCCCAGCTACCGTCCGCGCCCGGGCCTGAAGCAATTCGTCCGCAAGCTGCAGGAGGGCGGCGTCCGCGTGATGCCGTACATCAACGCGCGCCTGTTCGACATGGACTGTGCCGACTGGGACAAAGACGGAGCCCGCCGCTATGCCGCCAAGGACGCGGCGCCGAAGCTGGGGGGCCGCGCAGAAAGGGTGTTCACCGAAATCTACGGCTCCAACACGCAGATGGCGGTGATGTGCCCCGCAACGAAGTACTGGCAGGACAAGATGGCCGGGATCATGTGCCGCCTCGTGCGGGATCTGGGAGTCGATGCGGTTTACGTCGACCAGGTCTCCGCTGCGTGGTCGGAGGCGTGCTCGGACCCGGCACACGGCCATCCCTTGCGCGGCGGCGGCTGGTGGGTGGACGGCTACGCCAGGATGATGGAGGAGACCTGGCGGCTGCTGCGCAAGACCGGCTGCGACCGGGACGTGTTGCTCACCAGCGAATACAACGCGGATGCCTACATGAACATGTTCGGCAATTTCCTGATGCTCCACACCGTGCGCAATTACGTGGTGCCGATGTTCACGGCGATCTACGGCGGGTACGCGCCGATGTTCGTGCGCGAGGCCGATCCCAAGGAGCGGTTAGCCTTCCGCCTCATCATGGCGCAGAGCATTCTTTGGGGCTGTCAAAACGGCTGGGTCAGCATGGAGCACATGGAACTGCTGATGAGGCCGGAGTACCGCGAGGAGCTGGAGTTCCTCAAGGGCCTCGGCGAGTTGTACGACCGGATGCTGCCGTTCTTCGACGGCGGCGAGATGCTGCGTCCGCCTTCCATCGCGGGCAAGGTCAAACAGGCCGACGTGGTCTGGCGGTTCCGCTTCAACTGGCCGGAGACGGTATCCACCGTCTGGGCCGCGCGCTGGCGGCGCGGGCCGAAGCAGGCACTTGCCGTCGTGAACACGCACGACCGCGCGCAGACCGTGCGCGTTCCGCTGGCGGCCGAAGGGCGGAGCGATGGTGTCCCGCATGCGTGGTGGGCAACGAACGGGCCCGGCAAGCTTCGCGTTTCGCGGGGCATTGGCGAACTGGAACTGCCCGCGCGAGGAATTGTGTTGCTTCAGACAGACTGAGCCGGCTCCGCGCCGGCCCGATTCAGGTAAGCTTCGACCGGCGTGGAGCGAACCGAAAGGTGACAACGTGGTGAAGCTCGTTTTTCCCGATATGAGCGCCTCGCGGTGGTTGCGGCGAGTGGCCGTCGAGTGGCGGGTCTCAGTGCAGCGTGGAGTGCCCTGCGCGAAGCGAGCGTCTCTGGTGCTGGCCGTTTTGACG
>CAYXNI010000311.1:0-3759 GCA_964466285.1 uncultured Planctomycetota bacterium
AGGCGGCGTCCTCCAGCCGGTCGAGCAGCGGATTGCCCACGTATTCACGGACCACCCCGACGAGCTCCGCAGTCATCGTCCCGCCCCCTCCGTGCGCCAGTTCGACCAGCCGCTCGCCCATCACTTCTCTCCGTACTTGTAGCTCACTGCGCAGGCCCCTTCCACCGAGACCATGCACGCCCCGACCGGCGCCGACGGCGTACACGCCTTGCCGAACAGCGGGCACTCGGCCGGCCGAATCAGGCCGCGCATCACCCGGCCGCACATGCAGCCCTTCGGCAGCTCATAATCGCTCAGATCGACCGAATACCTCCGGGCCGCGTCGAACGCCGCATACTCCTCGCGCACCTTGAGGCCGCTCGCCGGGATGCAGCCGATGCCGCGCCACGCCACGTCGGCCACCTCAAACACGCGGCCGACCGCCTCGCGGGCGCGTTCGTTCCCGTCCTCCCGCACCGCGCGCGTGTACCTGTTGAGCACCGCCGCCTGGCCTCGCCGCACGAGGCCGACAAGCGCCTCGATCGCCGCCAGCACGTCGATCAGCTCGAACCCGGCCACCACTCCGGGCACGCGGTACCGGTCCGCCAGGAACCCGTACGGCTTCATCCCAATGATCGTGCTCACGTGCCCGGGCAGGATGAACCCCTTGACCGCGCACTGCGCATTGTTCAGGATCGCCTCCAGCGCCGGCGGCACGAGCTTCTGCGATGTCAGCACGGAAAAGTTGCCGAGCTTCTCGCGCCGGGCGGTCAGCACGGCCGCCGCTATCGTCGGCGCCGTAGTCTCGAACCCCACCGCCAGGAACACCACTTCGCCCTCCCCTTTCCGCGCGATGTCAAGGGCGGCAGTGACCGACGACGCCACCACGATCCGGCCCCCGCGGGCGCGGGCGTCTTCGAGCGAAGTCTCCGTCCCCGGCACGCGGACCATGTCCCCGAACGTCACGACCGTCACGCCGCGCAACGCCAGCCGCGCCGCCGCGTCGATGTAGCTCCCTGGCGTCACACACACCGGGCATCCGGGCCCGGACAGCAGCACGAGGTTCTCGGGCAGGACACGCCGCAGGCCCGCCTTGCCTATGGACACCGTGTGCGTGCCGCACACCTCCATCAGCCCGACCCGCGGAGCACCCTCCATCCCGGAATGGATCCGGGCGAGAATTTTGCGGGCCAGAGCCTTGTCCTGGAAGAGCTTCTCAGGCAACGCCATCGTGTGTGGCCTCGTAGACCTCCTGGAGCAGGCGAAGCGTTTCGAGCGCCTCCGCCTCGTCGTACCGCTGAATCGCGAAGCCGGCGTGCACCAGCACGTACTCGCCAGGCTGCGCGTCCGGCACGAACGAGAAATCCGCGTCGACGATGTTCCCGGCGACGTCCACGGTTCCATGGGCGCCGTCGGTCTCAATCACGCGTCCGGGAACAGACAGGCACATGACAGGAGAGCTCCTTTCCTATCGGGACCGCGCCGCCACGACCATCTGGCCGAGCGCGACGCAGCCGTCGTTGGGCGGCACGAGCCGATGCCGATGAACCACAAACCCGGCCTCGCCGAGCCGCAACACCGACCGCTCCAGCAGAAGGGCGTTCTGGAAACACCCGCCGCTCAGGCACACGTCTGCCAGGCCCGTCCGGTCGCGCACGGCAGAGACACATCTTACCAGAACCTCCACGACCGTGTTGTGGAATCTGCTTGCGATGGTGGGAATGTCCAGGCCGGTGTCCCGGTCCCGGCACGCGGCCGCCAGGATGGACGCGCCGTCCACCTCAAAGACTCCATCTCGCTCGACCAGGTCGACCGGATAACAGCCGTTTGCGTTCGGGTCGCACGCAGCCTCCAGCTCAATCGCCGGCTGGCCCTCGTACGTCGCCCGCGTGCAGATTCCGAGGACCGCCGACGCCGCGTCGAACAGACGTCCCATCCCCGACGTAAGCGGACAGTTGACATTCCGTTCGAGCATCTCGATCACGGCGGCCCGCTCGGCCTCCGGCAGATTTGGGACCGCCCTTGCCGCGTTCGCCCCCATCAAGGGAAACAAGATGCCCAGCGCCATCCGTCCCGGATGTCGCACAGCCGCGTCGCCGCCCGGCATCCTCATATACGACAGGTGGCCCACCCGCTCGTAGCCGGCGCGGTCTGCGACGAGTATCTCGCTGCCCCACGTCTGCGCATCATCCCCGTAGCCCGTCCCGTCGAACGCCACTCCGATGACACGGCCCTTCAGCCCGGCCTCGGCCATGCACGCGGCCACATGCGCGTGATGATGCTGCACCCGGACCACCGGCAGCCCCAGCGACTCCGCAAACCGCGTGCTCGGATAACCGGGGTGCATGTCGCAGGCGGCGAGCCGCGGCCTGACACCCAGCATCCCGGCCAGCTTCCCCACCGTCTGCTCCAGCGACCGATACGTCTCCACGTTCGTCAGGTCGCCGATGTGCTGGGACACGTAACACAACTCGCCGCGGCCGACGGCCACGCAGTTCTTGAGCATCGGCCCGCACGCAACGATGCCATCCACGTCCTGCCCCGCCGCAATCGGCTCGGGCGCATAGCCGCGTGACCGCCGCATAATCACCACGTCGCCCGCGACCTCCCGGACCACCGAGTCGTCGTTCCGCGTCAGGATGTCGCGGTCGTGCACCAGGAACACGTCCGCGATCCCGCGCAGCTTGTCAACCGCCTCGTCGTTCGTCCGAGCGATCGGCTCCTCGGTCCGGTTCCCGCTCGTCATCACAAGGTACGGGAGCCGTTCGAGCAGCAGATGATGGACCGGCGTGTACGGCAGCATCACCCCGTGAAATCTGCTTCGCGGATCGACCTCGCGGGCGAGAACGCCGTCCCCTTTCCTCGCGAGCAAGACGATCGGGCGCTCGGGGCTTTGCAGGAGCGCCCGCTCACCCGCGCTCAAATCGGCGATGCCGCCCGCCGCCTCAAGATCCCGGACCATCACCGCCAGCGGCTTCTCCTCGCGGTACTTCCTCTGCCGCAGACGCCGCACCGCTTCCGGCGAGGCCGCGTCGCACGCGAGATGAAACCCGCCGATCCCCTTGATCGCCGCGATCTGGCCGCCGGCCAGCCTTTCAGCCACCTCGGCAATCGGTGCGGTGCAGTCCACCGGCGCTCCCGCCGCGTCCAGCACCTGCAGCGTCGGGCCGCAGGCGTGACAGCAGACCGGCTGCGCGTGAAACCGCCGGCTGCCCGGATCGCGATACTCGGCCTCGCAGTCAGGGCACATTGTGAACTTCCTCATCGACGTCGCCGGCCGGTCGTACGGGAGAGACTCGATGATCGTGTACCGCGGGCCGCAGTCGGTGCAGTTGATGAACGGGTGGCCGAACCGGCGGTTCCGCGGATCGCGCATCTCCGCGAGGCACGCATCGCACGTCGCGATATCGCGGGCCGCGTCCACGTCCAGCCCGCCCTCCGTTCCGCTCATGTCGATGTGGAAACCGGTCTCCCCGCCCAACGGCACTTCCGCAGCGGCAAGCTCGCGAATGCGGGCAAGCGGCGGAGCCTCTCCGCGCAGCCGCCGCGTGAATTCCTCCAGCCGGTCTGGATCGCCCTGTGCGAAAATCTCGACGCCGCCGCTGAAGTTGCGCACGCTTCCCGCGAGCCCGAGTTCACGCGCCAGCCGGTAGACAAACGGCCGGAACCCGACCCCCTGCACTGTTCCCCTGACCTCAATCCTCAGTCTCTGCGTGCTGGCGGCGTTCCCTGTTCTCCCGGTCTCAGGTCTTGCGGTTGGCCGTAACGGCTTCGCGCAGG
>CAYXNI010000312.1:0-3750 GCA_964466285.1 uncultured Planctomycetota bacterium
GGGGCTACCACCGACTTCAGCATATCGGGTTGAGCTTGATTTCCTCCGCGCGCTGGCGATGCTCTATGTTGTTGGTGTCTGGCATCTGTGCGGGTATTCGCCTCCGCTGTATGTGTTCGTCAACGCGGTGACACATCTGATCGTGTACTGCGTTCTCGGACTGTTCGTCTTCATCAGCGGCTTTCTCCTTTCGCAACGGTACGCTCCCGGCCGCTCCTCAGATGTTTTTCGGTTCTGGCTGCGTCGGGCTGTTCGCGTGTATCCCATGTTCCTGGTGGCCCTGACGGGTTTTCTCGCCATGGGCCTCATCGATCTGCGCACATATCTGCGGTCCACCGTGGCCCTGAATATGCTTCTGAACGAGCCGCTGATGACCTTGTGGTTCGTGACCATGATGCTTGTGTTGTACGCCGTTGCGCCGCTCTATCTCGCCTCTCGCAGTCTCGCCAGGACGGTGGCGGCGGCGCTTCTGCCCTACGCGGCGCTTGTAGTTGTCCACGTGACGCTCGGCCTGGTGGACCTCAGGCTTCCTCAATACCTTGTGGTGTTCGTTGCGGGGATCGTGGCGGCGCGCTCGCACGCGGTTTGGGGAGTGCTGCACAAGAAAGCGGTAATCGCCGCATCGGTCTTGCTCTTCCCGTTGGCGTTCTTGGCTTTCTTGCGATACGCGCATCCGATAGTGCAGTCACTTATCCTCGATTGTGCGATCTTCCTGAGCATTCCCGTGTTTTTCTTCATCGGCGAGGCCGCCGCTCGAGTGATGAACCGGAGAGTCATTCGGCTGGCGGCCTACTCCAGCTTCGCGATGTACCTTTTGCACCGCATCACGTTTGGGATCGGCTTGAGCTTGTACGAGCCATCCACGGTGGCCACGTCGCTGCTCTACCTTGTTGGTGTGATCCTTCCGGCGACCGGCGTGGCGTCGTACGCGGCCCAGCGCGCCTACGACACGATCGCCGCCAAAGTTCTGCGGGCAGGAGCGCAAACTCAATCTGACCGTCCTGCCGCTGTTGACAACGCGGATACAGATTGGCTCCAGTAGAGAGCCAAGGTATCAGACACCTTGGATGGCACCTTGGATAGCTTGCCACTTCGTGGGGCGGAACGCAAACTCGATCTTGCCCCGCCGGGCCAACTCGGTAATGCCGCTGTAGACCTTGGACACCCGGTAGAAATCCGAAAGCTCGTCAATGAACAGCGTTACCTGGTACTCCATGTCTTTCTCCGCCGCATGATGCGGTCATAGGGGATCTCGTCTCGTGCCCCTGACGCGCGCCCAGTACGTACCGCTGACCAGCCGGCCGGGGGAGAGCTGGACGGGGGATATGAGTTCTTCGACAGCCCGCTTTACACCCTCCTTCCAGCCATAGTCGTGGCAGACCACGACCCCGCCATCCTTGAGTTTGGGCAGCCAAGCTCTGAGGTCGTCACTCGCCGCTTCGTACGAATGGTCCCCGTCTACGAACAAGAGATCAATGGATTCGCCAAACTGCGCGGCCATCTCCAGTGAACGTCCTCTCAATGGCCGGATGTAATCGGCGACTCTCTTCGTGTTCGAGAGGAACTCCTGATACGTGTCCCTGGAACCTTCGGACATGGCGTCGTTTGCCCACGTGTCGACACAGTACACGACACCGCCCGTACCTTTAGCTCCAATCGCCAGAAACACCGAACTGGCACCAAGATAACTTCCAACTTCGACAATGACCGAGTCCTTCCGCAACGACCGAGCGAGACGATACAACAATATTTTCTCCGAGAAGGTAAGGTGAGTCAAGATGTCGAAGCTGTATCCATGACCTCTGAGACGGATGAGCAGGCCGACGAATCTGCGCTCCAATGCTGCCCAGGCTCTTCTGTATAGATGAAGAACTTTCAAGCTGCACCTCCGTTAGGCTTCCCTTGCGACCCGCGCCGCGTTGTCGAGGGTGACCGCCACCGCGACCACCTCGACCCCGCACGCAACGAGGCCGGGCAGCATGCACAGCAGATTCCGCTCCAGGCCGTAGCCTGCGCCCCCCTGTCCGGAACAGGTGTATTACCTTCACGGAATCATTTTACAGAAGCCCGGACGCATATTCAACTTGGATTGGCGGCATTCTTCTCGATCAACTGGACCGGGTTTTCGGAATGTTCCGCTCACTGGCCGATACCTCGTCAGCCGGACATCATCACGAATATCTTGTATGCGAGCCAGCAGCCGAACGTGAGGCCGGCGATTTTCATCAGGTCATTCCCCGTGACCAGCCACGGTGCGATGAAGCCGGCGCCGCGCGACAGTTCCCAGGCGCCGGGAACACTGACGGCAGCCGAGCCTGGAAGCGCCGCTTCGCTCGGGACCAGCAATCTTGTGCGCTCCATGTCTGTGACGAGCCGCAGGGACGAAAACATGGCAAGCAGCACGAGAAGATGAACCTGATAGAGGCTCGAGAGAAAGAGCGCGGCCACCATGTGGCCCACGAGCGCCCCGGCCATTCCAAGCGCTATAACGCGGATTCTGGGGTGAGGCGGGTTCGTCACCGCATCATTGACGTGGCGGACCGCGAAGAAGAGCAGGCCCATGTACACGAACAGCCCCGTGGCGCCGAGCTCGGCCAGCGCGAGCATGTATGCGCTGTGGGCGGCGCGTTCGCCGTATACCTGGAATTTCCCGTATCCGACGCCAAGGACGGGATGGGCCTGAAACATGCCGAGCGCCTCGGCCCAGACCCAGACCCGCCCCATGGCGCTTTTGTCCTGCCTGTACCCAGATACCGTCCCGAGGCGCCCGCCAAGGGACATCGCTACGAGAAGAACCGGCACGGCCGCGGCCAACATGAGAGCCCTGGTCCCTTTTGACTTCGCGCGCCAGTAGAACAGCGAGAAGACGCCCAGAATGCAGGCGAGCTGGCTGCCGCGCGACTGGGAGGCTATTGCCGCCATTACTCCGACGACCAGCGTCACCGCCCCCACGGCCTTTTCCCACAGCCTGCCCTCAAGCACGAAGGCGGCGGCCAGCGGCAGCATGATGGCGATCACGTGCGCAAAGTCGTTGCGGTCGCTGAACATGCCTATGCTTGCGTACTGCCCCTGGCGTTCCGGGAGCGGCCCGGCCAGCAGGGCGACGATAAAGAGTGTGAACACCGTCATCCAGATCGCACCCTCAAGCTTCCGCCGCGTGTCAATGGCGTGGGCGGCGAACAGGCAGCAAAGGAGCGTCTTCCCAAAAGTGATGCCAAAATCGAAAGCGCTCAGCACGTCCGAGAAAACGCACGAGAGAATGACCACGACCCACAAGAGAAACAGGAAAAGCTCCTCAGGAGTCCGGAGCACCTTTTTCGAGCTGAGGGTGTAGAACCACGCGGGCGCGAGCACCATCATCGATAAAAAGACGACGCGCTCCCCGTAGAGCGGACCCCAGAAGTCCTGCGGCCTCAGGTATTGAAGCACCAGGAGGAGAAGCATGCCGAAATAGAACACCGGTAAATTCCTACCATGAATTAAACAGGCCGTAGCCCGCGCCGCCTGTTCTGAACAGATGGATGACTTTCAAGCCGGCCTCCTTCAGGCTTGCTTGACGACCCGCGCAGGGTTGCCCACGGCAACCACACCCGGCGGAATACTGTGCGTCACCACCGCCCCCGCCCCGACGAAAAACACGTCGGCGGCCGTCTTGAACAGTTGCCTCACTGTCCTAACCCTCGAACCAGCGCCGAGTAGTATTCCTCGTACCTCCGCATCGCCGCCCCGATCTCGAACTTTTCGCGGCAC
>CAYXNI010000313.1:0-3745 GCA_964466285.1 uncultured Planctomycetota bacterium
GCCCACGCGGTACACGTCCGCCCCGAAGCTCCGCTCCATCTCGACCCGGGCGCGAACCTCGGCGATCAGCCGGTCAAGTTCGTTCTGGCTCGGTTCACTCACGGGGCTTTGTCCAGCAGTTGCTCCGCCCGCTCCCTGCCGGCTCGTTTCCCGGCTTCCGCCTTCCGGAGCAGTTCGGAGCCATGGTTGTCCCACCACACCTGCCAGTCCCTCGGCATAACGCCCAGGTTCTGGCCCGTCAGCTTCTTCAGGGCTTCTTCCGCCGCGGAGTTGAAATAGTACGTGTCGCCCTCCGGGCCCGCCGGCTGCCCCAGCCCGAACGTCACGCCGGTCGGCATGCCCGACTCGTCCACGCCCGTGCCGGACGGGCGGTAAATCCCGATCACCATGCCCCCGCTTGCCGCGCCCGTGCCCGCGGAGATTTCCACCTTCGCATACAAAATCTGGATGAGATACGGGATCGAGTTCAGGTCGCCCACCGCACCCAGCACCACCGCGGCGCGGTAATACAGTTGCTCAATGCTCTTCTGCTCCCGCAGCGTCGTGATCCTCTGGACCAGCAACCCGTCGATCACATCATACACCGCCCCTCTCGCGCGGGCCCGGTCAAGCCGGCACAGCGCCGCGACGGCCGCATCGCGCACCGAGTCGTCAGAATCAGTCAGCGCGCACGCCACCACAAGCGGCACACCGTCGTGATGCTGCATGGCCGCCAGCGACGCGCACGCCGCCCGGCGAACCCCCGCGTCCGCGTCTTCGAGCAGCGTTCTCACCTTGGGGGCCATCGAAGGATCATCCACCTCCCCAAGCTTCTCCTCCCACTCCTTCGCACCGGCCTTGGAAAGAGTATGAATCTTGTAGACCATCGCATTGACCGCCTGGAGCAGCTTCCTGTTCTTCTCCTCGTTCTCCAGCCGTTCGGCCTCGTCCTTCGTGAGCCACCGGCCGCCGACAAGGACCATCCCTTTCGCCCGCATCGCATCATCGTGCGACATCCAGCCCTGGCCGGTCTTCACCTGGCCCAACTCGGCCCGAGCACCTTCGTGGTCGGGATTGATCCGCAGCGTCGCCGCCAGCTCCGTCGCCATCTGATCCCTCAGGCGATGATCCCGGCACCACATCGCCAGCGCGAAATGCCCGTCCGCGTCGTCCTTGCCCGCCTTCTCCGCCATCGCACGGTAGATGTCGAGCGGCGTCTTCTGCGGATTCACCGCCACCACGTCGCCCTCGGGCACACTGGTCACAATCCCGCTCACCGTCCGGATCCGAACCCGTCCGTTTTCCTTCCCGATGATCTCTCCCTCAAGCTCGCCGCCCTTGAGCTGAATGATATCCGCCCGGCCGGCCGATGCGAACAGCAGGCAGCAGAGACATGCGAATGTGGGAGGCAAGACCATTCTCATGTCATGATTATACCCCCGACGGCGCGGCATGCCAACACGCCGAGCCCGACATCGGCCCAGTATTCTGCTTCAAAAATGTGGGCAGGGAGAAACCACTGGTCCCAAGTCGGACACGATTGGGATGGAAGAGGAGTCCTGACCGATCCGAGGCGTGCGTCTTCGGCCTTGGGCCGATCACCTACCGCGCCAGGCCCCGGTTCCGTTCCGCCTGCTTGATGTTCTTCAGGCGCTTCTTCTGGGCCTTGCGACGTTGCTCGCTGGGCTTCTCATAATACGTCGCGTGCCGCATCTTGCCCAGCATGCCCTCGTTGTCGCAGATCTTCTTCAGACGCTTCAACGCTTTCTCAAGCGGTTCGTCTTTCGCTACAGAAACTCTTACCGTCAAGATAAACTCCGTCCTTTGGGCTTCAAGAAAACCGAAATCCAGCCGTCCTGAACTCGCCCTCTCTTCGCACAAAGGCGCGAGTTCAAAAACGGGAGCCGTATGATACCCGAACTGCCCCGGCCTGTCAATCATCTGCAAAAGAAAAAACGCTCCTGGGCCGCCAATTCGCAAGGCCAGGCGCTGCAAGATGTTACGGAATGGGCTGGGATCACTGGAGCTTCAGGTTGCGGATGCAGAGCGGCCCACCCTGCCGCACGAAGATCCCCAATTGGCCGTTCGAGCGCGGATCCAACCTGATCGGACTCGGCCCGGGCTGCCCGTTCACCGTGTAGGTCAGCTGCCCCCGAACGATCTTCGCGCTGAACGTGTTCCAGATATCCGGATGTATGTTGACCTGGAGCGTGCCTCCGACCTCCACCGCCTTCAGACCGTTTTCCAGATACGCTTCCTTCCACGAGCCGACCAGAATCTTGTACCTCTGGCCTTGCTTGTCCGGCACGAACGCCAAGTCCAGCACGCGGTCGTGCTCCCAGAGCCGCCAATACTCGCTCGGCGACAATCTGTTTCCAACGACGAATTCCCCTGATGCAGTGGCAAACAACTGGCGGCCGCTGCAAAGCTGCTGTCTTCGAGCAGGCCGGAATACCAGGTCAAGCAACCTGATCCCCCAAACCAGGTCGCGCGAGTCGAGAAACTCGAACGAGAACTCCTCCTCGGCCCACCGGAAGTCCCGGTTCACCAGCATCCCGCTGTCCAGCCGGATCACGTTGCCGAGCGGCGTGACGGCGTACTTCAGGTCCGGCCCGCCCCACCCCCTGTTGTCGTAACGGAAATCATGCTGCGGCGGGGTGCTCCCGCACCCGGCAGCGATCATCAGCAGTCCGCACAGCACGGCCGCACCGTCGAGCCTCTGCATGTGTCCCTCCCTGGCGATCCTACAAGACCGAATATGATTCTACGCCTGCACGTCCCTGCACACAAGCGCGATTTGAGCAAACACTGGCAATCGCGCGGCAATTCCGTATACTTGTGCGCTCGTGCGAGCACGTTCAACAGGCGCGAGGAATTGACGGTGAAGAAACTGCTCTTGCTGCTGATCACACTGATGACGTTGGCCGCCGGGTGTTCCGAGATCTGCCCCTGGTCAGTGTGAACCCC
This sequence comes from uncultured Planctomycetota bacterium, assembly GCA_964466285.1. Taxonomy (GTDB): domain Bacteria; phylum Planctomycetota; class PUPC01; order PUPC01; family PUPC01; genus CAYXNI01. The sequence continues at coordinate 2,947 of CAYXNI010000313.1, forward strand.
GGCCGTCAGTACTCGTACGCGTGGTCCCCCACGCGCAGTCGGACAATGCTTGACCTGCCCCGTCCGTCCACGGCCACGTCAACCAGAATCTTCCCCCCGGCCTGGCGGATCTCGTCCTCGATGCGTCTTCCCATCTCCTCCGGAACGTAATACTGCTCGATGCCGTAGTTGACGACGTTGTCCCGCCATCCCGGCTGTTCGATCCAGCCGCGCATCATTTCCTGGCCCGCCGCGACTTCCGGCATCCCGACGCTGACCGACACGGCGTTCCAGACACCATCCTCCCCTTGCTCGAGCACGGTGTAGACGGTGTCGCCGCGTTTGGCATCGAGCCGGTCGAGCCCCGGCGGCCGCCAGATCTCGTATCCCAGCCGCTGGAAGTACCCGAGCACCGGATCATAGGGGTCGAAGGGCGCCGTACGCACCGTGATCGTCCGGCCCTCGAGACGCACCTTCAGCTTCTCGGCCGGCTTGACCGCCAGGATCCCCACCTGCGCGAGCACGGCCAGAACGAAAAGGAAATGCTTGAGCATCAAAAAGGCCCCTCCACCCGGCCGCGATCCGTCCGCATACGGCCCTCAAACTTGACGCCTGCATAGATCAGCAGGAATCCGGCGCCCAGGAACCCGACCGCCTTGATCATCAGATTCGTCTCGTACTCGAAGAACCGGCTGGCAATGAGCAAGATGATCAGCCCGAGCCCGGCCCAGTACGGCCGGCGCTCGTACGTCGTCGCCCCAACGCCGATCCCGTAAGCGGCCAGGCCGGCCGCAGTCAGGTTGAACAGCACCGTCGACCA
>CAYXNI010000314.1:0-3736 GCA_964466285.1 uncultured Planctomycetota bacterium
ACACAGGTCCGACGCGGGCTGGAGGGGCTCACGCCCGAACAGGCCCGGGGCGTGGTTCTGGCCTACGAGCCGGTGTGGGCGATCGGGACGGGCAAGACGGCCACCCCCGCTCAGGCGCAGGATGTGCACGCATTCACCCGGTCCGTGCTCGCTGATATGTTCGGCAAAGACACGGCGGAAGCGATCCGCATTCAATACGGCGGCAGCGTGAAGGCCAGCAACGCCCAGGAACTGCTGGGCCAGAATGACATCGACGGGGCGCTCGTCGGCGGAGCCAGCCTCGACGCGGACTCGTTCATCGGGATTATCGAGGCATAAGGAGGTTCGTGTGCATACGCTCTGGGTCATTCTGTTCGTGATTTTCGTGCTCGACGCTTTCCTGCTCGTCATCGCCGTCCTGCTACAGTCGGGCCGGGGCGGCGGTCTCGCAGGCGCACTCGGCGGCATCGGCAGCCCGGACTCCGCTCTCGGCGTTCGCGCCGCCAGCCAGATCGAGAAGGCGACGGGAATCATGGCGGTGATCTTCTTCGCCACCGCACTGGCCCTTTCCTTCGTCTCGACCCGGCAGACACGGCTTGCCGAAACCCCGGAGACCACGGGCCGCGAGGCCGCGGCGGGGGATGAGTTGACCGGCGAGACCTCGCTCGGCACCGCCACGACACAGCTCGAGACGGGGGCCGGCGAGACGCCGCCGCCCGCCCAGGCGAGCACACAAGCCGCGTCCACCACGCCGCCCGCCAAGACCACCGAGGCGGCGAAACCAGGGTCTCCGGAATCTGCAACCTCCCCGCCCGCGGGAACAAAGGAGTAGTCGTGCCCAGCAGCATGACAGGCTTCGGACAGGCCAGCTTCTCCGACAACGAAATGTCGGCCGACGTGGTCGTGCGCTGCATCAACGGCAAGCACCTGAAGACCAAGGTCATCCTTGGAATCAACATGCCCGTCGTCACCGAACGCATCATCGAGCTCGTCCCGCGGCACCTGAGCCGGGGCACCGTGGACGTGCACGTCCGGCTCGACTGGGCCGGCGCGGGCGGAGTGGCGTTTAACGAGCGGATCATGGCCAGCTACGTGGCCGAGCTGGAACGCCTGCGGAAGAAGCTCGGCCTCTCGTCCGAGCTCCAGGTCGATCGAATCGCCCTCCTGCCGGGAGCGATGGTGGCCGACGGCGTGTCGAACCGCGCCGCCGAACACGTCTGGCGCAAGCTCAAGCCCGCCATCACGGAGGCGCTCCAAAAGGCCGCCCGGATGCGGGCGTCCGAGGGCCGGGCGCTCACCGCCGAACTGCGGCGAAGCTGCTCGCGGTTGAACGCCTGCCTGGTCCAGATCAAAGCCCGGGTCCCCGAAGGCCTGGAACAATACCGCGACCGCCTTACACGGCGCGTCTCCGCACTGCTGGAAAGAACCGGCACCGCTCTCGACCCCGCCTCCCTCACGCGAGAAATCATCATGCACGCCGAGCGGGCGGACATCGCGGAGGAACTGGTCCGCATGAAGGCTCACGTCGACCACTTCACCGACACCATCAAGGGCGAAGGAGTCGGCCGCAAGCTCGAGTTTATCGCGCAGGAAATGCACCGCGAAGCCAACACCATGGCCTCCAAGGCCACGGACGCCGTCATGACCGAACTCATCATCGACCTCCGGGGCGAGGTCGACAAAATCCGCGAACAGGTACTCAATCTGGAATGAAAGCCTCACCCGCTCAAGCCGGAACCATCGTCGTGATCTCCGGGCCTTCAGGGTCAGGGAAGACCACGATCTGCAACCGTCTCACCGAAGACCCGGCCATCACCTTCAGCGTATCGGCGACAACCCGGCCGCCGCGCTCGGGCGAGCGAGACGGCGTGGACTACCACTTCATGACGAAGCAGGCGTTTCGAGACCGAGGCGCGCGCGGTGAGTTCGCCGAGTATGCCGAATACAACGGCCACCTCTACGGGACGCCGCGCGAACCGCTCGAGAAAGCGCTCGCCCGCGGCCGGATTGTGCTGGTCGAGATCGACGTCCAGGGCGCCGCACAACTCCGCCAGGTGTATCCGCACGGCCTCTACATTTTCCTCGACACCCCGAGCGGGGACGTGGCCCGAATCCGCCTCGAACATCGCAACACCGAAACCCCCGAAGAACGCCAGCGCCGCCTGGAAACCGCCGAGCGCGAGCGGAACCAGCACATGACCCATTTTGACTATCGGGTGATCAACGACGACCTCGAAGAAACTGTCGATAGAATCCGAAACCTGATCGCGGGAAGAACCGGTGGAAGAATCTCAACCGAACGGAGGATCTCATGAACGAAGCCGTGCTGCATGAACTCGCCGGGAAAGTGGGCGGACGGTTCCGCTTGACCACAATCGTACAGAAGCGCCTGGGCGACCTGATGCGCAACCGCGACGATATCATCGTCAAGAACTGTGGCGGCCGCCCCATCCGGCTGGTCATCGAAGAACTGGCTCGGGAGATTCTTCAGCTCGCCGCTCCCAAGGACGGCGGAAAGACGAAGGAATCCCCCGGCCCTGCGGGAAAGGAAGCCAGGTGAACGGGCGGGAGATTGTACTTTGTGTGACGGGCGGGGTCGCCGCTTACAAGACCGCCGACCTTGTCTCCAGGCTGCGGCAGGGCGGAGCCAACGTCACCGTGGCAATGACCGATGCCGCGCAGAAGCTGGTCTCGCCCATCACGTTCGAGGCGGTCTCCGGCAACCAAGTGGCCACCACGCTCTGGCCGGCGCCGGGCGCCCGGCCGCTCGACCACATCTCGCTGGCCGAGCGGGCGGAGCTGATCGTCGTCGCCCCGGCCACGGCCGATTTCATCGGCAAGGTCGCTGCGGGCATCGCCGACGACGTCGTCACCACCACCGTGATGGCCGCCGCGGCGTCCGTGCCCGTGCTCCTCGCCCCCGCCATGAACTCCGGCATGTGGGCGAACCCGATCGTCCAGCGCAATGTCAAGACGCTCACCGGCCTGGGCTACAAGACCGTCGGGCCCGGCGAAGGCTGGCTCGCCTGCGGCACAAGGGGCTGGGGCCGAATGGCCGAGGTCGACGAAATCATCGCCGCCATCGAAGCGCTGCTCAAGTAATTCATTCACCGCGGATACACACCGATGGACACGGATCGCGGAAGATAGTACGAGTACGAGTACGAGTAAGAGTAAGAGTAAGAGCAAGAAGAAGGAGGAGGGACACTGATCAGGACTGATGAAGACTGATCAGATCGTCAGTCTTTATCGTTTTCAATCAGTGCGAATCAGCGTGAATCAGCGTCTATAGTTCTTCTTCGTGTCCTTCGTGCTCTTCGTGGTGAAGAATGGACATCCTCATCACAGCCGGGCCGACGCGCGAGTTCATCGATGACGTTCGCTACATCAGCAACGCATCGAGCGGGCGGATGGGCTGTGCGCTCGTCCGCGCCGCCACGGCCGCCCGGCACCACGTCACGTTCGTCTGCGGGCCGATCGAATGCGAGCCGCCCGAGTGCGACACCCTCGTCCCCGTCACCTCCGCCGACGAGATGTGCCGCGCCGTGCTCGAACACGGGCGCGACGCCGACGTGATCATCATGGCCGCCGCCGTCGCCGACTACCGCCCCGCCGAGCGCGCCTGCGGCAAGATCAAGAAGACCGGTAGCGAACTCGTCCTCCGCCTCGGCGAGGATGCCGGGGGCGTCCACGAGGCGGAGGGCGAGGGCGCGACCGGGCTTCTTGATCTTGCCGCCGGCGCGCCCGGCGGGGGGGG
>CAYXNI010000315.1:0-3730 GCA_964466285.1 uncultured Planctomycetota bacterium
CAGCGCATCTCCCGTCTCCCACAACTCGAGAAGCGTGCACGCCGCCTTCTCACCGGCCTCGCGCGGAAGCTTGTAACCGATCTCCCGTTTCGCCGCGGCGTCAAAGAAGAAGACTTGGTCCAACTGCTTGACGTACGGCCCGGCGGCCGTGGCGTACAGTCCGACCGCGCCCGCGTAGCGGCCTTCGAGGTTGAGGTCGGCGGTGCGTGTCCAGCCGGGCGCCAGGTCGGGGCCACGGTCGGCGAGAAGGAACCGGGCCACGGAGCCTTTCCCCACGTATGAGACCGCGTCCATCCGGAAACCGCCCCGGCAGGCGCGGGGCGAGAGCAGCTGATTGCCGGCGTATGTCCTCGTGCTGTCGCCGAACATAATCAGGGCCGGCCACTGCGGCTCGTCCGGCAGGAAAGGCCGGACCGGCTGGGCGGCGCCCGAAGCCGCGTCAACGATCATTTCGGCCGGCCGCAATCCTTCCTTCCCGAAGAGGGCCGTCTTCCAGTACAGGATCAGCGCCGGCGGGGCTGCCGGGTCGTGCCGTATCGAGATCCATCCAAGCGGCCCGTCGCCGAACACGGCCTCTTTGCCGAACCACCTGGACCAGCGGACCGTTCCGGTGGCCGGGTCGATAGCCGCGACTCTTGCGTCCCTGGTCAGTTCGCCAGCGAACAAGACCCGTTCGTCTCCGCCGGCCACGTGGATGTCGAAGGGGAGACGGAGCGACCAGCGGATCCCGCCGTTCGCCGTGTCCAGGGCCGTCAGCGTCCGGCCGCGCGCCACGACCACAAGGTTCCCGTGGAAGCCGACCGAGTCGGCGCCGTCCTTCAGGACGGCCCGCCATGCGATCTCGCAGCGCGGCTGTGTCTTCACGCACAGGAACGACCGGCCCGACAGGATGCCGAACATGTTCGCCGGGCCCCGTCCCGCCGGCGACACCACCAGCAGCGGGTTGTCGCACGGGAGCGTCCAGTCCATCTCCAGCGGCACCTGCGGCAGCTTCGTGACGCCCTGCATCTTCGCCGCTGGGCTCGGCTCCGGGTCCTGACCGACCTCCACCAGTGTGCCGTTCCGCAGGAGCACGTGCTCGGTCCCCGGCCCGCCCGCCAGGGGCTCCTCTTCGACGACGGCCCCGGTCGCCGCGGCCACGCGCAGGAACTTTCCCCGCGAGACCACAACCACGTCGGGGCCGGCGGCCAGCGCACGAGCCCCTGTGGACTCGTCGACGGCCCGCGTCCACAGTTCTTTCCCGGAGGCCGCGTCCAGCCCGGCCAGGTTGTCACCGCCGCGAAGGACGAGCACTTGGCCCGCCGAGCCCAGAATCTGCTCGGACGGCACGAGCAGCAGTTTTTCCCAGAGCAGGTTACCCGTGTCGCGGTCGAGTGCGATCACGCCGGTGTGGTCGCGAGGCGCAACAAAGACCCGCCCGCCCGCCACCAGCGGCGATGTCCCATCGCGCCGGAACTGGTCTCGCAGCCGCTCGCGCTGGATCACGCTCGGGTACGTCCGCACCCATTCGACCGTGCCGTCAAGAGCGTCGCACCGCGAGAGAAGCCCCAGGTTCGTCGACACGTAGACCGACCCCTGGCAAACGGTCACCGCGTTGCCGGCCCGCGCCAGTTCGCGCAGTTCGCCGCCGGGAGACGCCTCGCCGAGCTTCTGCTTCCACAGAATGTTCCCGTTCTCGCCATCCAGGCAGACGAGGTACACGGAGTATGATGGTTCGTCGCCACCCTCGGCGCCGCAGGCCGCCACGTAGACACGGCCGTCCGCGGCCGCCGGCTCGCTCAGCGGCTCCAGGCCCTGCCATTCCGGACGTTCCATCGTGCGCCACAACACCTGGCCGGTCTGTACGTCGAAGGCCGTCACGTCATACGCCGTTCTCTCGCGCATGTTGTGAAACAGCAGCCCGTACACCGCCCTCGGGCTGACCCGCTCGCCCGCGCGCAACACGCGCCGCGGCGCCACCGCGGCCGACCGTCCCGTCCCCAGCGTCACGTCACGCCACGCACCATCCGGCCGCCCGGATCCCGCCGCGGACGCCGGCTGCACAGCCTGCGCGTCCAGAGACGGTTCCCCGGCCTTCACCCAGCGGAGCGCCATCGTGTCCGCACTATAGCAGGCCACGTGCCGGGGCCCAACCACCAGCAGCAGGTCGTCCGCCGCGTCGATCCGCCGCACCGCCCACGGCCCCAGACCGCGCGCCATGGAGTTCTCTCCGCGCGGAAACGGGTCCTCCATCGCAAGAACGCCAGGCAGCCGAAGCTTCACGCGACGCAGGGCCGAAAACGCGGGCAGCGCCTTGCCGCCGGCCGGGAGCAGCTCCCGGATCGCCCGCTTCACCTCGGCCGCGGGCATGCGCCCGCCCCGCCATTCCAGCACGGCGTCGTCCGGGACAGCGGCCATCGACTCCTCCACGGCGTCCCAGCCATCGGGCGCTTCGGCCATCGCCAGCCACGAACCCACCCGCGCCTGCGCGGCCAGCACCGGGTCCGCACTGTGCGTCGCCGCCTCCTCGAACGCACGAAGCGACTCGCTCGAGCGGCCCGCCCGCAAGGACAGCTCGCCCGACTCAACAAGCCGCTTGTGTACGCTCGCCGACCAGGGATAATAACGGAACAGCCGCACCACCTCGTTCACGCCCGCCCCCGGATCCAGCTCCTCCGCCAGGGCGCCCGCGCTTCGCTCCTGCAGTTCCCGGAGCGGCACCAGGTCGGCCGGATTCGAGTCCTGCACCGTCCGGTCCGCCGCCAGCCAGCACAACACCCGGTGGGATGCGCTCACCTCCCATATGGCGCCCGTCTCGGCACTGAGCTTGACCGTCTCCTGCACCAGACCGGGGTCCCCGAGCAGCGGCTTGCCGAACTTCTTCTTTGCATACAGTTCGTTCCACCGGATCTCCAGTTCGGCCGGCAGACGCTTGCCAATCCCGTCGATCTTCCCTTCCCGCACCCCCGCACGCAGCGCCGCCGCCGTCGCACCGTTCGCCTCGTAGACCTCGACCGCCTGCTGCATGTGGCCGGCCGCCGCCATGAGAGCGGCCCGCTCGGTCCACCACCGTTCGCGGCCGTCCGCCGCCTCCAGGCGGCCGAGAAAACGGGCCGCCTCCTCATACCGCCGTCCGTACAGCAGCAAGGCATACGCTCGCTGCCTGGCCAGCACCGCGGCGGGGTTGTCTCGGGCCACCGCCCCCGCCTTCTCCAGCACCGCAATCCCCTCAACGGCGTAGTCGACCCACTCGCGTGCGTCGGGCATCGCGTCGAACGGATCGGCACACCGCAGAATGCCGGCGTAAGCGTCCGCCGCGTCCGGCCGACCCGGGAAGTCATCCACCAACTTCTTGAGCCACTGCGCGGCCCGCGTCCGGTCCTCGAGGCTCTTGTACGTCTCGGAAATAGTGCGGTACGCCGCAACGTGCTTGTCCTTTTCCGCCGGGAAGTGGCCGATCATCGCCTCCAGCAGCCCGATCCGCCGGAGACGCAAAACCCGGTCCGCCGCCTTTTGCAGATCAGGATTCTGATCGAGTTCCTGCTTCCACGCCGCTTCGTTGCCGTTGGCAGAAAGCGTCTCATCCCACGTCGGCTTCCAGTCGATCTTCAACTCGGACCACGCCTTCGGCGTGCCGTCCAGCGGCCGCAGAGCAGGCGGCGCCGCCGTCCCCGCAAGAGGCACCGCGGCCAGGAACGTCAAAACGGCCAGCACCAGAGACGCTCGCTTCGCGCAGGGCACTCCACGCTGC
>CAYXNI010000316.1:0-3726 GCA_964466285.1 uncultured Planctomycetota bacterium
CAGGCGGAGGCGATGGCGGCCGCCGGGTTCCTGGCGTCGCTCCAGGCCTCAGAAGGAGGTTTTCTGGCACACCGTGCGGCGCCAGAGGCGGACCTGTTGTCGACGTTCACCGCGCTTGTGTCCCTGGCGGAGCTTAATTCGCTGGGCCGCGTGAATCTGGGCGCGGCGGGACGCTTCGTGCGGTCTGTCGGCCGCGCAGATGGCGGGTTCCGTGCCTGCCTTTCCGACAGACAGCCGGATGTCGAGTACACGTACTACGGTGTCGCCGCCGCGGCGCTGCTTGCCGGGCACATCGAGTCAGTCCGAAACGGTGGACATTGAGGTCCGCGCGAGGAAGACAGCGACAAGTCCCTCAAGGCCTTCCTCGTCGCTGGAGTCGAACCGGCCGGCGACGGGGCTGTCGAGGTCCAGCACGCCGATGAGACGGCCCTCGGCGATGAGCGGAATGACGATCTCCGAGCGGGAGTCGGGATCGCAGGCGATGTGGCCGGGGAACTCGTGGACGTCCTTGACGACGACGGCCTGGCGGCGCTTCGCGCAGGCGCCGCAGACGCCCTTGCCGACGGGGATTCGGACGCAGGCGGGCTTTCCCTGGAACGGGCCCAGCACGAGCTCATCACGACGCCGAACATAGAAGCCCGCCCAGTTCACGTCCGGCAGGGAATGATAGAGGAGCGATGCCATGTTGGCCGCGTTTACGATGAAGTCGGTTTCGCCGCTCAGCAGCGCGGCAAGCGACTTTGCGAGTTCGGCGTAGAGGCCGGGCCTGGCAGCGGCAGACGGCTCACTGGATTGCACGTGCAGAAATCCTCCGTCAGGCGGACTCCCGAATGGTAGCGCCGCCGCCCCATGGCGTCAAGTCCGCCGCATTCATGATTCCATCGCTGGAGCAGGCGGTGTAGAATAGACGCAGCGGGGACACAGGCGTTTCAAAGAGGTGGAAATGACAGAGAGCACGGGGGAACTGGTCCTGACGGATGTAACCAGGACGTATGAGGGCGGCAACGAGGTGTTGCGCGGGATTTGCATGGCCGTGCCGCCGGGCGAAACCGTGTCGATCGTGGGGCCGTCGGGCTGCGGGAAAAGCACGCTGCTGAATATCATCGGCTCGCTCGACAGGCCCAGTTCGGGTACGGTCCGGATGGGCGAGACAGAGATTTCGTTGCTTTCCGGCGAGCGGCTGGCAAGGTTCCGGTCGCAACAGGTCGGCTTCGTATTTCAGGATCATCATCTGCTGCCGCAGCTCACGGCGGTCGAGAACGTGCTGCTTCCCTCGATTCCGGCCAGGCTGCCGGACTCGGACGCGCGGGCCCTCGGGCTGCTCGAACGCGTGGGGATCGGTGACCGTGCGGGGTCTTTTCCGGCGCGGATGTCCGGGGGCGAGCGGCAGCGCGTCGCCATCGCCCGGGCGCTGGTGAACGGGCCGAGGCTGTTGCTGTGTGACGAGCCTACGGGCAACGTTGACCCGGAGAACGGCCGCAATCTTGTGTCCCTGTTCCTTGAGCTCGCGGCAGAGAGCGGCGTCACCGTGGTCATGGTCACGCACAACCTCGACTTCGCGGGGAGGTTCTCGCGCTGCATGGAACTGCGCGATGGACAACTTCACCACGTGCGGGGAAGGCTGTCCGGGACGGAGGAAGCGTGAAAGGTCTGCGGGTTGTCCTTCGAAGCCTTCGTTTTCATTGGAAGACGGGCGCCGTGGCCGCGTTCGGCGTGGCGGTCGCCACCGCGGTGATCGTCGGCTCGCTGCTGGTCGGCGACAGTGTACGGGGCAGCGTCCGCGACGTCGCGGTCTCAAGGCTTGGCGGGATCGATTACGCTATGGCGGCGCCCCGGTTCTTCGGGGCGGACCTGGCGGAGAAGCTCGCAGAATCTTCCTTGCTCAAGGGGCGCGTGCAGCGGCTCGCGCCGGCCATCATTCAACGTGGAACCGTGACATCCGAACCGGCGGACGCGTCGAAGACGGGCACGACGGTACCCGAGGTCAACGTGATCGGTGTGGATGGGCGGTTCTGGGAGCTGTTCCCGGACGGGCCGGCGGTTGCACTGAAGGACCGGGCGGCGGCAATCAACGCCGCGGCGGCACGCGACCTCGGTATAAGCGAGGGCGGCGTGATCCTGGTGACCGTCGGCAAGAGTCGAGGCGCGCGGGCGGGCACCGCGTTCGCGTTGCGCAAGCGGGAAGAGACGACTGTCACGTTACGGCTTCAAGTGGGCGCGGTTCTGCCGGATTCCGGCGCCGGTGATTTCACGTTGGATCCGGGCACGGCGGTGCCGCGGAACGTCTTCGTTTCGCGCGAGTGGCTCGCACGGCAAACCGGGAAAGAAGGCCAGGCAAACGCGATTCTGATTCAATCCGCGCCTGACGACGTGGATGGCATCGGCGCGCTCCGGTCCGCTCTTAGGTCCGCGGCGACGCTGGCGGACTTGGGCCTGAAACTGCGGGCGAATGAGAAGCTTCGTTACGTGTCGGCGGAGAGCGCATCGCTGCTGCTCGGACCGCGGCAGGTGCAGGCGGCGTTGGACGCCGCGCGCGGCTGCGGGGCCGAGGCGAGCCGGATCAGCGTTTACCTTGCGGATTCGATCTGCGTCGCCGGGCGGACGAGGGGCATCTCCTACGCGATGGTGGCGGGAGTCGAACCTGCGAAGCCCACGATCCAGAAGGATGACTTCATCTTCCTGAACTCGTGGGCGGCGTCGGACCTTGATGCACAAGACGGGCAGGAAGTGGTGGTGACATATCCGGTCCCGTCGCGTGACGGTTCTTACCGCACGCAGCCAGTGACGCTCAAGATGCGGGGCGTGCTGCCGCTGGCCGGGGCCGCGGCCGATCCGGGGCTGGTGCCGGAGTTCGAGGGCATCACCGGCGCCGACAAGATCTCCAGGTGGAACCTGCCCTTCCCCATCGACACGAAGCGAATCGGCGAGCGCGACGAACGGTACTGGACCGAACACGGAGCGACGCCGAAGGCGTTTGTCTCGCTGGACACAGTCCGCAACATGTGGCTGGCGAGCGGAAGCCTGGACTGGGTGACCTCCGTGCGCGCGACCGTGCCGGCCGGCAGGAATGTATCAGCGTTTCGTGACGCGTACGCGGAGGCGCTCCGCTCGCCCACCGCCCCCGAGGATGCCGGGCTCGTGTTCCGGCCGGTGCGACAGGTGGCGCTGGCGGCGTCGCAGGGCTCGACCGATTTCGGGGTGCTGTTTCTCTCGATGAGCATGTTCCTGGTCGCGTCCGGTGCGGGGCTTGCCGGGATGCTGATGCGGCTGTCCGTTGAACAGAGGGCGTCGGAGCTGGGCATCCTGCTCGCAACGGGGTTCACGGAGCGAAGCGCAACGCGGCTCGTTCGCTGGGAAGGCGTCGCTCTTGTCTTGGCGGGGGCCGTCGCCGGCGTACCCTTGGGCGTCCTTTACGCGTCGGGCATCCTGCGCGCCCTCCAGTCGTGGTGGGCCGACGCGGCGGGCGGGGCCGTGCTCTGGCTGCACGTGGACATGGTGAGCATCGTGGCGGGCTTCCTGGCCGGTCTGCTCGCGGGGCTGTTGTCGATCTGGTGGGGCGTGCGTCGGCTGCGTCGCCGAAAGGTGCTTGAACTCCTTTCGGGATGGCGGGCGATCGAGGCGGTTGAGCCAGGCCTTGCGGGGCGGCGCGCCTGGCTGTGCCCCACCGCAGGCTGCGTGGGCGCGCCCGGGTCCCTCGCCGCATGGTCGGCCGGATACAACCTTATT
>CAYXNI010000317.1:0-3718 GCA_964466285.1 uncultured Planctomycetota bacterium
CGCGCTCACTTCAAGTCAAAGCAGGCGAGCTCCTTGGTGTTTCTCACGATGAGCTTGCCGTCGGCGACGATCGGCGCCGTCCAGCTCTGTCCGCCAAGCGGCTTGAAGCGGCCCAGCTCCTTGTATTCGGCCGGCGTGATCTCGATCATCGCGGCGTCTCCGCCGGCGCCGTTCAGCGCGATGATCACTCCGTCCACCCCAACGATCCCGCCCTTCTCGAACCCATTCTTCTGCTCCCACTTCACCTCGCCGGTCTTGAGGTCCAGGCAGACCATCCGGTTGTTGTCGCTTGTGCTGTACAGGCACCCGCCCACCAAGATGCCCGTGCTGAAGTGCGAGTGAATCGCCTTGTTCTCCCACGCTTTTTCCGCCTTCCCGCCTGCAATCTTGACCAGCGCGCAGCCCCGGTTGTAGTTGCTCGTGATGAAAATCGTGTCGCCCGACACGATCGGCGTCGCCGCGTTGACGTCGTTGGGTGTGCGCCACTCGAACTGCCATAGCACCTTCCCATTCTCCGGGTCCACGCCCATCAGGTGCGCGCCGGTGAACACGACGTAGACCTTCTTCCCGTCGATGGTCGCGACGAACGGCGTGGCGTACCCCGGCATGTCGCTCCCGCCGCCGGTCCAGATCGTCTCGCCGGTCTTCTTGTTCAGCACAGCAACGGCCGCGTCAGGCCCGCCGGGCACGACGATCAGCCGGTCGCCGTCGACGGCTGGCGACATTGCCATCTGCCACGCGGGCAGCCTGCCCTTGAAATCGGTGATGATGTTCCGCGCCCACACCTTCTTTCCGTCCTTCACCGTCAGGCAATGAAGCCAGCCGCGCCGGCTCAGCGTATACACCTTGTCGCCGTCGACTGCCGGCGTCGACTGAGAAAACCCGTAGTTGTTCTCCGCCGTATCCGCGTAGGTGAAGGTCCACACGTTCTCGCCCGTATTGATATTGATAGCCCGCACGATGTCGTCCGCGCCCTTGTGGTCGATGATGAACACCTTGCCGTCGGCGACTGATGGGCCTGCGAAGCCGCCGTCACCCATCGGCACCTTCCACAGCATCTTCGGCGGCCTTGTGCCCCAGTCCTTGTTAATCCCCTTCTCCGGCGAGATTGCGTTCCTGTTTGGGCCGAGGAACTGGGGCCAGTCGGCGCCCATCGCGCACACCGAGACCAACAACACCATCACCAAGCCCGCCGCCAGCAACGAGACTCGCACAGAAAATCCTCCTTCGTTCCAGAATTGGCCTTTGCTGGCCACTGCCGGCGGCCACACCCGCCACGCCAAGTTAGCCAGCCTTCGACATTTCTGAATCACATCGGCGCGCTATACTTATCCGAACACACCCCGCTTGTCAAGCCCTCACGGCGGGCATTCCTGAACCGGCCGGCCTCGCGCTGGTCGCAGCCGCGCTCCTCGTCCTGAGACGGAGGCGGTGAGTGATCGGTGGTGAGTAGTGAGTAGTGAGTGGTGAGTGGCCAGCGACGAGTGCTGAGCGCTGAGCGCGGGGCTTCATTACGAGGGTTACCTGCGCCCCGGGCCGCTGGCGAGTGCGCTCCATGCCGGATCGCGTCGAACCCCGCTGCCGGGTCTGTTCCCGCAGATCCGGTCTCGTGAATCCGCACATGAATAATCTGCCTTGAAAACCCCTCATCAAAAAGTATAATCCGGTTGCGCGGTGCGTTCAGGCCGCATCATGACCCAACAGACAGGAGAGGGGTTTTCACGATGAACAGGCGCCGGATTGTCTCAGGCGGCTCTCGTCTCGGCGCGACAGCCTTGCTTGGCCTGGCGGTCTTGCTTCTCTTGCAGCCTCCGTCGCATGCGATGGAGGCCACCTCCGCGCCCGCGCAGGCGGCGCCGCGGATCGACCTGTCGTCGCACGTCCCCGAGTGGGCGCGGCAAGAGATGATGGGCGTCGCGATCTGGCAGTTCCTCGCCGCCTTCTTCTTCATCCTCGCCGGCTTGGTGCTCAAGAAGATCAGCGATTTTGTCTTCGACCGCAAGATCATCCCGCTGCTCAAGAGGACTCGTTTCGCGTTTGACAACCTGCTGGCCGAGGCGGCGAGCAAGCCCGTCGGGTGGCTGCTGTTCCTCGGCGGATTCGGAGTGGCGTTCGGCGTGCTCACGCTGCCGACGGAACCGAACGTGCGCGGCTTTGTGTTCGGAACTCTCAAGGTTCTCCTGGTCGCTGATGCGATGTGGTTTCTGTTCCGGCTCGTCGACGTTGGAGTGCACTACCTTTCGGCCGTCGCCGAGAAGACCGAATCGAAGCTCGACGACCAGCTCGTCCCCGTCATCCGCAAGGCGCTGAAGGCCACGATCGCCGTGATCTCGTTCGTCTGGGTTATCCAGCTCCTCGGCTACAACGTGTCGAGCCTGCTGGCCGGGCTTGGCATCGGGGGCTTGGCGGTGGCGCTCGCGCTGCAGGACACGCTGGCGAATTTCTTCGGCTCGATATTCATCATTCTCGACCGCCCCTTCGCCGTCGGCGACTGGATCAAGATCGGCGAAACGGAGGGCGTCGTCGAGGAGATCGGGTTCCGTTCCACCCGCATCCGCACGTGGCCGACGACCGTCGTCGCCATCCCGAACAAGACCGTGGCGGCGGCCGAGATCGACAACTGGTCGAAGATGCCCAAGCGCCGCGTCGTGCAGACCGTGGGGGTGACGTACGAGACGAGCGCCGACCAGATGGAACGGGCGGTCGCGGGCATCCGTTCGATCGTCGCGAATGACGAGGGAGTAGACAAGGAACTCATCGTCGTCCGGTTCACTGAGTTCGGCGAGTCGAGTCTGAACATCTTCGTCTACTATTTCACCAAGGCGACGATGCTCGCCGAGCACCTGGTCATCAAGGAGCGGATCAACCTCGCGATCATGCGCCTGCTCAAGGACATGGGCCTGTCGATTGCGTTCCCGACCCGCAGCGTCTACTTCGAGGGCCGTGTGGCGGAGTCCATCGCCGAGCGGGCGCTCGGCCATGCGTCCGAGTCCGCGCAGGCGAAGCCGTCCGCGCAGGCGAAGCGGCCTTGAAAAGCCCTTCCGCCCCGCTATAATACGGGTGTTGAGGAGCGTGGCGGCGTAGCTCAGCTGGTAGAGCAGTGGACTCATAAGCCATTGGTCGGGGGTTCAAATCCCTCCGCCGCCACCAGGCCCCTGACGACTCGAAAGCCCGCCCCGCTCAGAGCGCGGTTGACGTGCGCCCACGTCCCTGACATAATCGATCGTCGAACGCGGCCGCACCACGTGTCACGGAGCTTCCGGCCTTGATTGTCATCGCACTTCAGTCGGGCAGCAACGGCAACTGCATCTACGTGGAATCGGGCGAGACCCGCGTTCTTATCGACGCCGGCATCAGCGGGGCTCAAGCCGCCGCCCGGCTGGCCGCGTGCGGGCGTGACATCCGCGAGGTCGCGGCCGTGATCATCTCGCACGACCACGCGGACCATGTCCGCTCTGCGGGTGTCCTCCATCGCAAGCTTGGGGTGCCGGTGCATGCGACGGAGGCGACCATGGCGACCGCGCGCCGCCGCTGTCACCTGGGCCGCCTGCGCGACGTCCGGCTGTTTCGGCGCGGCCAGACAATTCAGATCGACGGTCTGAGCATCGAGACTGTTCCGACCCCTCACGACGCCAGCGACGGATCCGCGTTCGTCGTGCAGGCAGAGGGCCGCCGGCTGGGGATTCTGACCGACCTCGGATGCGTATTCGACAGGCTC
>CAYXNI010000318.1:0-3700 GCA_964466285.1 uncultured Planctomycetota bacterium
CCCTGGGACTTCGGCCCGTGGCCGCGACCAGAAAACTTTTCAAAAGGAGAAAGTTCTGCCAGCTTGTAGTACAAAGGGCACGAAGAAGATAACTCCATCGCACGCGGTGAAATATCCGGGCTGAGCATGCGCGTGTCACGGCCAGCATCCGACCACGGCTGGCACTTCTCCAGCCCCAAGACCGATCCTGGGACCCCGAGCCACGGACCTCTGCGAGCCGACTGGCGTTGTACATGAGGCATTTGCGATGTGGCCTTTTTCCCGCGCCACGCATGCAACATGTAGGGGCACGGGATGCCGTGCCCCTACGGATTGCGGGCGTTTCTTCGCGAACCGGGCACATCGCAAATGCCTCCCGGTGATTGGTAGACGGTAGGTGGGAGAACAAAGAGAATTGGTCCGGGGAGACGGATTCACAACTGTATGCTGCGGCTGGTGTGACGCATCCAATGCACCGAGACCGCGCGGTCAGACGTGCTCGTACGATTGACTTCGGCCCGAACGCGCGTATATTGAACCCGGCGGGCCTCCGGCCCAGAGGGCTCCGACCGGGCGGGTTTCCGTGGTCACCTGTTTGAACGGGGAAAACCAATGGCCGAAAATCTCCTCTGCTTCGGCGACAACGCGGACTTCCTGCGCGACAAGGAACTTTGCCCGGACGAGTCGGTGGACCTGATCTACCTCGATCCGCCGTTCAAGGAAGGCAAGAAGCGCAGAAGGAGGGACGGGAAGCAGTTGGAGCTTGGCCGATGATTCTTCACCACGAAGCACCCGAAGGCCACGAAGCAAGGAGGATGATGCGGTGCAGGCAAGTCTTGGAGTGCGGCGGCAGGACGCCGCTTTGACAGCCTGCGGAGCAGGCCGCGGAGCGGCCAACAAACTCAGGATCGTCGCGTTCGTCGCTCCGCGGCGTTCCAAAGCAGCATCGTGATGCCGCAGTCCGAAAAGCCGAATCCGTGAGGCGGGAAGGAGCCGGCGGTCTGCCGCTGGGGGGCAGGAGACTGCGACACGCGCTCCGAAACAAGCACTTGAATATGCGAGGACTTCGTGCTACATGAGGCCCGCGAGAACAGCCTCAGCATGCGAGGAACAGTAATGAAGACACTTCGCCGGAATGAGACGATGACGTCGAAGGAGCGGGTGCTCGAGACGTTCGCGTTCGGGAAGCCGGACCGGGTGCCGGTGAACTACTCGGCGAACGGAGGAATCGACCGGCGGCTGAAGGAGTACTTCGGCCTGAAGCCTGACGACTGGGGCGGGCTGATGGATATCCTGGGCGTCGATTTCCGTGGGGTCGGTGCGGGGTACAAGGGGCCGCGGCTGCATCCGGAGGTTCCGGGCAGAGGCGTCGATCCCTGCTGGGGCTGGCGGACGCGCTGGATCGAACACGAAAGCGGCGGGTACTGGGACTACTGCGATTTCCCGCTCAAGGACGCCGACGAGGAAACGATCGCGAACTGGCCGATGCCGTCGCCCGACGAGCACGAGTACAATTCCGTCGAGGAGCACTGCAAGGCGAACGAGAAGTACGCGATCCACGCCGGCGGCGCCGGCCTGGCATGCATCATGAACACCGCGGGCTTTCTGCGGACGATGGAGCAGGTGTTCATCGACCTGGTGACGGACGACCCGGCGGGGCTGCTGCTGATCGACCGGATGCTGGACGTGCAGTTCGAGGTGACGCGCCGCACGCTTGAGGCGGCGAAGGGCCGGATCGACTTCATGTGGCTGGGCGAGGACCTGGGCACGCAGCGGGGGCCGCTGATCAGCAAGGCGGTGTTTGACAGGCACATCAGGCCGCAGCACCAGCGGTTCATCGATCTGGCGAAGGAGTACAATCTGCCGGTGATGATGCACACGTGCGGCTCGAGCAGTTGGGCGTACGAGGATTATATTGCGATGGGGCTGAACGGGGTGGACACGCTCCAGCCGGAGGCGGCGAACATGTCGCCCCGGTATCTGAAGGATCATTTCGGCGGGCGGCTGTTCTTCCACGGCTGCATCTCGACGGCGGGGCCGGTGGCGTACGGCTCGGTGCAGGACGTGATCGACAACTGCCGCGAGACGCTGGACATCATGATGCCGGGCGGCGGGTATTGCTTTGCGCCGACGCACGCGCTGCAGGACAATTCGCCGACGGAGAACGTGGTGGCGATGTACGAGGCCGCGCACACGTATGGGCGATATTGAAAGACGGGTTGACAGGATTAACAGGATGGACAGGATAATGCGGCGCCGCCTTGCGTCCCCGGCAACTCTGTTCTGTAAGGATCTCTAACAAAACGGTGGGGCGGACATTCCTGTCCGCCGCCGGTCAGGCAGGAAGCACCTCCGCCGATCCAGCCGCCGCAGCCAAGGCTGCTCTGGCGGAGGCGGCAGCGGCTACGGCGCTCCGCGAAGGCGGATGCCTGCCCCACCATGGTTATGTTACAGGGTTATGTTACAGGCCATAAGTCCTGTTGATCGCGTCCAGAAGATTCGGGTGCGGCCAGTTCCTATCTCTGAATGAGGTGACTATGTCCAACGACAATGCGAATCAGATCAGCGCGCCGGACCGCCAGAGACTTTGCGACCTTAAGAAGCGCGTGGGCGAGATCGCGCACAGCCCCGTGAACGAGGAGCGCCGCCGCCTGTGGAAGAAACACGCCGCCTTCCAGGGCGAGCGGCCGATGGTGCTGGCCGAGCACGGTGGCGTTCCGAACATGATCCCCGCCTCGGCGTTCAAGTGCACGGGCGACCGGGCTCGGGGCATGGAGGAAGGGCTGCTCAACACGATCTTCCGGTTCGAGGAAATCGGCGACGACCACGTTGTCGAGCCGTACGTCACATACAACTGGCACGTGAGCGTCAGCGACTACGGCGTGCAGGCGAAGACCGAGCGGGGCGCGAGCGACGGCAATCTGTTCGGCAGCTATCGGTGGGAGGCGCCGATCAAGGACCTCGACAGGGACTTCGACAAGATTCACCCGCGGACATTCTCGGTCAACCGCGAGTCGACCATGAAGGCCAAGGCCGAGGTCGAGGCGTTCTGGGACGGCATCTTCCCGACGCACCGCCGGGGCGGGTATTGGTGGACGATGGGGATGACGTGGCCGGCGATCAGCCTGGTCGGGCTGGACGGGCTGATGGTGGCGATGATGGACAACCCGCGCGGCGTGCACAGGCTGATGGCCTTCCTCCGCGACGACCACATGGCGTTTGCGAAGTGGCTGGAGAAGGAAGGCCTGCTGAACCTGAACAACGAGAACGATTACGTCGGCTCCGGCAGCGAGGGCTACACGCACGAACTGCCGCAGCGCGACTGGAAGGACAGCTCGCCTGTGCGGCTGAAGGACCTGTGGGTGCTGTCCGAGTCGCAGGAGACGGTGGGCGTGTCGCCAGCGATGTTCGCCGAGTTCATCTTCCCCTACCAGCGCGATCTGATCGAGGAGTTCGGCCTGTGCTACTACGGCTGCTGCGAGCCGGTGCACTCGCGGATGAAGACCCTGACGCAGCTTTCCAACCTGCGGCGGGTATCGGTGTCGCCGTGGTGCGATCAGGAGCAGATGGCGGAGTGGTGCGGGAAGCGGATTACGTTCTGCCGGAAACCGGCGCCGTCGCTCATCAGTACGCCGCAGAGGCACGACGTCGCCATTAGCTCGTCCCTTCTAGATCCCCTCTGTACCGCGCTCACATGTCCGACATCCCTCTAGACAAAGCC
>CAYXNI010000319.1:0-3671 GCA_964466285.1 uncultured Planctomycetota bacterium
TGCTCGACGTTGCGCGCCGGTATAAGCTCAAGGTGATCGAGGACTGCTGCCAGGCGCACGGGGCGCTCTTCCACGGCAGGAAGGTCGGGCGGTTCGGCGACTGCGCCGCCTTCAGCTTCAACCAGAACAAATGCCTCTGCTCGGGCGAGGGCGGGATGTTCCTCACCGACGATGGAGACATCCATCAGAAGGCGCTCCAGGTGTGGAGCTTCGGCGAGACGCGAACGCCGGTCGAGAAGCGCGACTATCACGCCTACGCGCTCGGCTGGATGTATCGCGGCAGCGAGCTGGTCGCCGCGTTCGGGCGCAGCCAACTCAAGAAACTCGACCAGTATCAGGCGATGCTCCAGGCCAACGCCGCAGTCTTGAACAGCCAATTGCGCGGCCTGAAGGGCCTGGTCCTGCCGGCCGAGCCAGACGGCCACACGCACAACTGGTACAACTACACCAGCCGAATCGACATGGACGCCATCGGCTGGACGGGTGCACCCCAGCGAATGCGTGACGCGGTGATGAAGGCGCTGAACGCCGAGGGCGTGCCCGTCAGCGTCTGGCAGAACTTCGTCCTCCCCGCGATGACCGTCTTCCAGGCCAGGAACGCCTATGGCAAAGGCTGCCCGTGGTCGTGCCGGAGCGCCGAGGCGGGCTGCGCGGGCGACGGCGTCGTGTACGACCCGGCGAAGTTCCCCGCCGCACAGAAGCACACCGACACGCACTTCGGGATGACCGTGCCACTTCGTGCGCCCAACCGGACCGGCGTGGCGGAGAAGGTGGCCGAGGCGTTTCGCAAGGTATTCGAGAACATCGACAAGATCGATCCGGACAAGGTGCTCGCCTAGCCGGGCCAAAGAAGCAAACAATGCAAGACGAACTTCTGGCAGGAGCGGCCGAGGTCGACATTACGCCGCCGATCGGCACCATGCTGGCGGGCGGTCTCAGTCCGCGGCCTCGACCGGCTCTATACCCCTCGACTCAGGCGGGCGAACTTCCTGCTCTGGCCCGCGGCCGACGGACTCGCGACGCCCGCCGATCGGTTCCTGGCCGTCCGTGACTGGTTCCAAAGAAACGGGACGCTCTGAGCCATTGCGAAAGGAGTGAGACGATGCTGACGGCCGGCGGTGCGACGCGCGTCATCAACTGCGAGATCGGCGACGGATTGTGCGGGCAGCTCCACAACCGCATCTGCCAGGCGATCCACGACGACCTCGAGGCGAACGTGTTCTACCTGACCGACGGGCGGCAGTCGCTGCTCCTCGGCAGCCTGGACCTCCTGTGCGTGGAAACGGCGTTCGCCCGCGACGTCGGCGAGGCCGTCGAGGCGAAGACCGGCGTCCCGGCCCGCGACGTCCTCCTCTGCTGCACACACACCCACACCGGGCCATATACGTTACAACTGCTCCACGACGTCCCGCGAAACGACGCCTATCTCAAACGGCTGAAGGCATGGCTGGTCGACGCCGCGCAGGAGGCGGTGGCGACGGCGCGGCCCGCCCGCGTCGGCTGGGCAAAAGGCCGCGCCCACGTCGGGTTCAACCGCCGCCTGTGTTGGGCCGACGGCACCCACACGATGTACGGCGACTCAGCCCGGCCCGACTTCACCGGGCTCGAAGGCCCCGACGATCCCTCACACGCCGTGCTGTTCGCGTCGGACCAGGCCGGCAAGCCGGTCGCCATCCTGCACAACAACTGCTCGCACGCCACCTGCGTCGAGGGGGCGGAGTTCGCCTCGGCCGATTTCCCCGGCATGGCGAGGCGGTTCATCCGTGAGTCGCTCCATCAACCCGTCCCCGTGCTGTACCTGCAGGGCTGCAGCGGCGACGTCTCGCCGTGGTGCATGCTCGAACGCCGACATCACGACGGCGAGCGGCGGATGCGGGAGGCCGGCATGACGCTGGCGGCCGAGACGCTCCGGCTCGTGAGCGAGACGAAGCCCGTCGAGACCGCCCCGGTTCGGCACGCGTTCGAGGACGTCGAGATCGGCGTCCGCCTGCCCTCCCCCGAGCGGCTGGCCGAGGTCATGCGAATCCGCGATCAGGGCGAGGAGAAGCACAGCCGCTGGAATTATGTCCTTGCCGTCGCCGGCGAGCTGCGCCTGCACGAGGCGTTCAAGGGCCACCCGGTCGACACACTCGCTGTCCACGCCGTCCGCGTGGGGGATTTCGCACTCGTCACCAATCCCTGCGAGATGTACTGCCAGTTCGGCCTCGACCTGAAGCGCCGCAGCCCGGCCTCTGTCACCGCCGTGTCGCAACTGACGGATGGTTTTTCCGGCTACTGTCCGACGATCCCAGCGGTCTTGGGCGGCGGGTATTCCGGCGACCCCATCTACTGGTGCCGGCTGGAGCCGTACGCGGGGTACAAAATGGCCGATGAGGGTGCGCGGCTCTTGGGCGAGTTGTGGAGAAAGTAGCGGGGTGAAGTACAAGCCGGACTGGGAGGAGGCGCGGGAGCGGCTGTGCGCGCTCTGGGAGGGGCGTTCGGTGAGGCGGCCATGCATCGCGGTGATGGCGCCAAGCGGGAAGAACATCCCGTGGCCCGCGCGGCCGGCAACGCTTGAGGGACTGTGGCTTGACCCGGAGTATGCCGTCGCGGCGGCGAAGGCTCACATAGAGAACACTTGGTGGGGCGGCGAGGCGATGCCCGCGCACCTGATCATGTCGGGCTGGATGCTATGCTTCGGCGGGAGGCATCAGTTCCGTGAAGATACGATCTGGCACGGGCTGATCGAGGTGGATTTCGAGAGACCGCCGTCGTTTCGTGTGGATTTGAATGACCCGTGGATAAAAAAGTTCGAGCGCGTGCATCGGGCGGTGGCCACGGCGGCGGGCAAGGATGATTTCATGGTCGGGCAGCCATGCCAACTGCCCGCGAACGACCTGTTTTCGATGCAGATGGGGACGGAGCGGTTCTTGCTGGCCTTGGCCGAGCATCCCGACTGGATGCTCGAGGCTCTGATGCAGGGCGCTCGCAGCCTGGTGGCGGCGTTCAAGCATTTCACGCAGATCACGGCCAAGACGAACGATTTCCCGTACGGCGTGGCCGGGTGGATGACGCTTTGGGCTCCGGAGCGGTATATGGGGACGCAGTCGGATGTGTCGTGCATGATGTCGCCGGAGATGTACGACGAGTTCGTGCTGCCGGAGCTGAGGCTGTACGCGAGGGAGATCGGGCCGATCTGGTATCACCTCGACGGCGGGGACGCAAAGCAGCATCTGCCGACGCTGCTGTCGATGCCGGAGATGAAGGTGATCCAGTACACGCCGCGTCCGTGTGAGCCGCCAAACGGGCCTGCGCACATTGATTTCTACCGGCAGGTCCAGGCGGCGGGTAAGATCGTTCATGTCGGGGTGCCGAAAGAGAACGTGGAGGCGCTGGTGCGGGAGCTTGATCCCGGCCTCCTGATGATCGAGACGGGATGCGGGAGCATCAGAGAGGGCGAGGAACTGCTGGCGGCGGCTGAAACTGATTGGCGATGATGGATTCGGTCTGTCTGAATCTGAGGCAATCCATATCCCACGGGGAGGCGATCTCCGCCCGTCGCTTCCTTTCATGCATTGTGCTGGCCTTGATCTGCCCCCGGCGCCCCAGGATCGCCTCCCGCCACGCGGGGGTGCATCGATGTTGCGCTTGTAGGCTTCCGTGAAAGCCAGAGCCAAGTCCAGTTCAAATTC
>CAYXNI010000320.1:0-3664 GCA_964466285.1 uncultured Planctomycetota bacterium
CGATGCGGCCGGGGGACTTGGCGAAGAGTGTGTAATCGCCGCCCATGCCGACGTTGCGGCCCGGGCGGAAACGTGTTCCAAGCTGGCGGATGATGATGGCGCCGGCCTGGACTTTCTGGCCGCCGAAGGCCTTGACGCCGCGGTATTGCGGGTTGCTGTCTTTGCCGTTTCGCGTTGAGCCGCCGCCCTTTTTGTGTGCCATGTCGCCGCTCCTTCAGGCTCCAAAAAATCTATTATATCATTTAACGACAATCTCGTCAATCGTGATCTGGGCGCGGATTTGGCGGTGGCCGCGGGTCCACTGGGAGTCTTTTCGGCGACGTTTCTTGAAGGCGAGGACCTTGTCGCCCTTGACCTGGGCGAGGACGTGTCCGGTGACGGTGGCGCCTGGGACGGTGGGGGTGCCGACGGTGACCTGGGCGCCATCGGCGCAAAGGAGGATGCGGTCGAATGTTACCTTGCCTTCGGGGACGTCGAGCTTCTCGACCTCGAGCGTCTGGCCGGGCTCGACTTTGTATTGTTTGCCGCCTGTTTCGATAATCGCGTACATTTGTTTCTCCTGTTACAGTTTGACCGTTTGGGAGCCTTGGACTCGGAACAGTTGGATTTCCTGGAACTCGAGGGCGTTGTTGCTTTTTACGGTGATCCTCTTGTTGAGTTGTCTTTCCAGGTCGAGGAGCGGGGCGCGCTTCTGGTTGAGGACGTGTAGCGCCACGTCGGGATGCAGGTGGCATTCTAACTCGAGGAGGTCCTTGCGCGCAATCTCTGTCTTGATTTTTCTCATGAGGTTGATGGTGATGCTTTCGAGTGTGCGGACCTGGCCGGTGCCGCTGCAGCGGGGGCAGGTGGCGAAGGTGGCGCGTGGGACGCTGGTTCTCATTCGTTGGCGGGTCATCTGGACGATGCCGAACTGGGACATTCGGAGGATTTTGGTTCGGGCCTTGTCGCGTTTCATGGCGTTGTAGAGTTCTTTTTCGACGTCGTGGCGGTGTTTTTCTTCTTTCATGTCGATGAAGTCCATGACGATGAGGCCGCCGAGGTCGCGGAGCCGGAGCTGGCGTGCGATTTCGATGGCGGCTTCCATGTTGGTGCGATAGGCGGTGATTTCGGCGTCGTTGCCTTCGGTGTATTTGCCGGAGTTGACGTCGATGGCGACGAGTGCGGTGGTCTGTTCGATGACGATGGTGCCGCCGTGGGGGAGGGTGACCTTGCGGTCGTAGACCTGGTCGACGGATTCGTCGATGTGGAACTTGGCGAAGACGGGTGCCTGGCCGCGGTAGAGCTTGACGCGGTTTTGGTAGGATGGGGAGACGATGGCGAGGAATTCGCGGACGCGATGGCAGACTTCTTCGCTGTCGATGATGACTTCGTCGGTGTCGGAGGTGAAGAGGTCGCGCATGCATCGGATGATGAGGTCGGATTCCTGGTAGACGAGGGCGGGGGGCTTGGGGGTGGCGAGTTTCTTGCAGATGGCTTCCCAGAGGCGGTGGAGGTATTGGAGGTCGCGCTGGAGGTCGCGCTTGGTGCGGCCGAGCCCGGCGGTTCGGATGATGAAGCCTGCGTCTTTGGGGAGTTCGAGCTCGCCGAGGATGCTTTTGAGGCGCTTGCGGGATTCGTCGTCCTGGATTTTGCGGGAGACGCCGAAGTGGGAGAGCCCGGGCATCATGACGAGGTACTTGCCGGGGAGGCTGACGTAGGAGGTGAGGCTGGGGCCTTTTTCGTCGATGCCTTCGCGGGTGACTTGGACGAGGACGGTGTCGCCTTTGTTGAGGAGGGAGCGGATCTGGCGGTCTTCGTTCCTGGAGGGCCTGGCGGACGGGGTCTGGTGTGGTGGTATGTCATGGACGTCGGGGCGGATATCGGATATGTGGAGGAAGCCGTTGCGCTCGGTGCCGATGTCGATGAAGGCGGCCTGGATGCTGGGTTCGATGTTCTGGACGCGGCCGAGGTAGATGTCTCCGACGTGACGCTCGGCTTTGGTTCGCTCGACGTAGAGTTCTTCGAGGGCCTGGTCTTCGATGACGGCGATGCGGTATTCGTCGTCCTCGGAGACGTTGATCAGCATTCGTTTTTCCACGGTGTTCCTCGCCTGTTTCGTGAGCGGCCGGCGGCCGGACGATGGAGGGGAAGGGCGTGTTGTCCCAAGTCGTCGCGGTTTTCCGGGGCTCGTTTTTTCTCTTACGGGGTGGCGAGGTTCACGGACGTTCGCACGAGGGAGGTGGGGTTCGGCGGGCGGGCGTGTGTGCCGAAGAGGGCGTCGAGGAGTTCGGCGGGGCGTGCGGAGCCTTCGTTGGTGACGAGGACTTCGCATTCGCAGCCGCTGTCGGTCCGGACGACGCTTCGGAGGTAGGGCCGGATGTTGATATGCCTGCCCTGGTCCCTGGTGGCGGGGAGTTCGCCGCTGGCGAGGCACCGTTCGACGGCGCCGTCGGGCAGCTGACCGGTCACGCGGTAGCGGACGCTGGCCACGTGTGCTTTGGTGCCCGGGTTGGTGCTCTCAGCTTTGATGATGTCGATTCCGTGGGGCATTTGCAGGCTGAGTTTCCGGGCGAGTTCTTCCGGTTCGAGCTCCTCGGTGAGGTCCAACTCCAACACTTCGTCCCATCCTTCGATGCCGAGGGAGAGTGGGGCGGGCAGCGAGAACCGCGGCCTGGGGTTGAACCCCTGGGACATCCGGACGGGCAATGCGGCCCGCCGGAACGCCCTTGCGAAAACACCGATCAAGTCCCTGTGCGAGATGAACCTCACGGTTCCCCGCTTGCCAAATCTTATCCTGTATCGAGAAAAGGATATCATGGGTTCCTTTTTTCGCCACGACGAACAGGTCACGGCGTGATGATACACGCTGGCTAGGGGGAAGTCAAGGCTGCGGAAAAGGCTTCGGAAAGGTTGGGGGTGGGCGCTTGGGCAAGATGTGGGCAGTGTGTTGGGCCGGGGTCTTGCGGTCTTATCTGGGGTATATGGTGAGGGTGTGGCGGCCTGGGTGTATGCCATAACGGGTCTGCTGGATGTCGCCATCGGAGTTGAATTCCTGGCCATCGGTTCTGAAGGAGAGGTGCCGTGGTGCGAGTCCGAGGCCGCGGAAGAGGAGCAGTTTTTCGGCGCCGTCGACGAGGCCGCTGACGAAGCCTCCGGGTGCGAAGCGAAGGCTGGCGGTGCCGGCGGTCAAGTGGAGTCCGCGGTCTTCGTAGAACATTTCTCCGGCATCGAGGAGGGCGATGTCAAAGTGCGTGGGACGGATGGTGAGGGTGCCGCGGGTGCCTTTGAAGTGTACGCCGTCGCGGTTATATTCGATTTCTTTGTCGGAGAGGAAGATGTAGCGAACGATTCCGCCGTAGGCAAGGCGCAGGGCGGGGAGTTTCTCGAGTCTTTCGACGGTGGGGGCGGCGAAGTGTTTGAGGCGGTCACCGGGTTCGCCGCGCCGGATGGGGCAGATGACGGTGAGGTATTCGACAACGGGGGTCTCTGGTTCTTCTGCGTGGGTGTCGGGCGTGGGCGGGTTGGGTTCGGCCGGTTTGGGCTCGGCGGGTTCGGGCTGTGGTGG
The DNA here is from genome assembly GCA_964466285.1 of uncultured Planctomycetota bacterium. Taxonomy (GTDB): domain Bacteria; phylum Planctomycetota; class PUPC01; order PUPC01; family PUPC01; genus CAYXNI01. Next base: position 3,545 of record CAYXNI010000320.1, read on the forward strand.
CTTGGGTTGGGGCGGTGCGGGCTGGGTGAGCCGGAGGCACCAGCGCTGGGGGAGGTCGCGGTTGAGAGTGGCCTGGACCGGGCCGCTGCCGAAGGCGTGGATTTCGGCGTCGACGCCGAA
>CAYXNI010000321.1:0-3650 GCA_964466285.1 uncultured Planctomycetota bacterium
AGTTCCGAAACCACTCCGTCCAAATCGTACGGCACGGGAGAATTGAATGACCCTGTTGGCGAGGGCGTGGCCTTGACTGTAGAATTGGAGGGAACGGACGATCTCGGAGGCAAGGCGTTCGAGGACCGGCCGGATGAGTCCGATGATCCGGTTGGCGGGCATGGTGATGTGGCCGGCCTGGACGGGTTCCACCTGGCCGATGGCGTAGTGTTTCTTGATTTCCTCGGCGATTTCGGGGACGATATCGACGGTCCCGCTGTCGAGAGTGACTTTTCCCACGAGCGCGGCGGTGACGTTGTCGCCGCCGACGGGGATGTCGCGGGTGAACTCGAGGCCCCTCGGAGTGATGACGGCGAGTCTGGAGCAGGCGGAGCCGATGTCGAGTACGGCGACGGGACTGCGGTAGCGGTTATTGCAGGCGGTGCGGATGAGGTTTTCCGCGGCAATGGGTTCGGTGGTCATGACGGAGAGGCGGGGACGGGCGGAGGGGAAGATGGCGTCCATTCCGCCGGCGTGCGGCGTGAAGGCGACCACAACATCGAGCTTGGGAGCCGACTGGTCGGAAGGGAGTGTGTAGTGGGCGACTGTCGCGGCGTCGGGGGTGCCGTTCTCGGCGGTTTTCCAGCGGATGGCCTGGGCGAGGTCTTTCTCGTCCATTCGGGGCATTGAGCAGCAGAGGGTTCCGACGCCTTCGCCGGACAGGATGCAGCGTGCGGCGGTGATGCGGGGCTTGGCCTGGGAGACGAAGAGGGCGACGAGGCTCGATATGACGGTCGCGCGGTTGCGGGCCGATGGCGGGGGCAGGTCTTTGACCAGGGCGTTGACGAGGTGTACTCGGCCGGCCCTGGCTTCGAGGTGGACGAGTTTGAGGGTGCGGGCGCCGGCGTCGACGCCGATGACGGAGCGGGCGTCGTGGAGCGAGACGTTAGCGAAGGCGGCAAGTTCGTCGTCGTTGTGCGCCGTGGTTGGAGGCGTGACGATGGGCTGCGGCTCCGCAGCCGGGGGCATGGGGTGTCGCCGCAGCAGGTTCAGGAGGGTGTGCGCGACAGAGTTGCGCGGTGCTCTTGCGTTGTCGTTAAGGGATGTTGAGTTCTTGGTCACCATGTCCCTCGCGTTACAGTGACGCCGAGCGATTCAGCCGGACTGAAACGCCACACGTCCCCCGCCGCCGGCGCGGAGGGGAGGGTGTCTGCGCATTTCTTCCATCACACTTGGTAGTATCGGCTTGTGGGGAAGGCCGGGTTAGGGCTTTCGGGGCAGGTGTTTGTGCGTTTATCACGGGAGAGGCGGTATGGTGATGGGCAAGTACCTGTCGGGGGCGGCCCAGAGTTCGACGGTGAAGGTTGTGTCTTCCACGTTTCTGGCTCTGCCGCCGCCTTTGCGGTTGTTGTAGAAGTTGTGGATTTTGATGTCCATGACGGTTCCGGCCGGGATAAGGACGATGAGGCCCTGGTTGAACATGGCGATTGAGCCGGTTTCGTTTCTGACGCTGTTGCGCTGGGCATAATCCCAGACGACGGCGTAGTTCTGATAACCTTCGGCGTTGACTGTGATCTGCTCGTAGTATGCGGTTGGGGCGGTCCAGGACGCGGTGACGTGGCTGAGGTAGATGGTCTGGCCGGTGTCGTTTCGGACGCGGAATTCGAGGTCCTCGGTGGAACAGTTGACGCGGTTGAGGAAGGTCAGGCCGGGCTTGGGGGCGTCGGCCTGTGTGAAGTTGCTGGCGAGGCCGACGAGCCGGACGAGGCCGGCGGCGTTGTCCCACGAGACGGTAACGGTGACGCGCTTGAAGTTCGTGGAGCCGTCTGCGGCGGCGAGGCCGTTGACGTCTTCCGGGGTTACGTTCTCAACGAGCACCTGGGATCGGAAGGCGGAGAACTGGGTAAGCGGGCTGCCGAGGCTGTCGGCCGGCGGGCTCTGGCTGAGGCCGTCGTAGTCGTCGATGTCGTCGTAGTCGGCCCGGGTGCCTTCTTCGGTGCCGAAGGAGCCCGGGGCGAGTAGGGGGTCTTCGAATGCCTTCGAGAGGATTTCTTCCATCAGGCCCTTGGCGAGTGCCGAGGCTGCCGTACGCTTGTCGGTCTGCGTACCCTGGGTCATCACGTTGTATATGAGGGCGGTCATCGGCGGCGCGGCGATGGCGACGATCACGATGGCGACGGTCAGCTCGATGAGGGAGAGGCCGGAGGTGCGTGTGCGAGGGCGTGTGTGCAAGGTGTGTCTCCTGCGTATCAGTTGGGTGCCGTGTCGATGTTGACTTGGCCTACGTTGGCGGCTCCGTTGAAGAACGTGACGGTGAGCGAGGAGTCCTTGATGTTGTACGGGTTGCTTCTGTTTCTCCTCCTGCTGAAGTTCTTGAGTTCAATCTCCATGGTTCTGTGGGCTGGGATTGTGGCGGAGGGGATTTGGTTGAACTGTTCATTTTCGGCGTCGCCCCAGCGGAGGTTGCCGTTGCTGGTGTAATGCCAGGCGGTGCCGTAGTCGGTGCCGAGGAGTACGCGGATGTTGACCTGCTCGAAGTAGGCGGTGTCGCCCCAGGCGGGCGTAAGGCTGTTGAACGTGATGGGGCTGTCGGTGCTGTTGAGGACGAGGAACTTGGCGGAGAACTGGTCGGAGCCGGCGCGCGAGCCGGTGACGGAGTCGAGGCCGTGGCTGATGGGTTCTCCGGCGGGGAGTGGCTGGCAGCGGAACGTGCACCTGGTGTCGCCGACGGTGGCGAGGCTGACCCACTGGCCGCCGGCGGAGGTCACAGTGAACGTGCCGTTGGCGAGAGTCATGGGGAACGGGGTGGGCGAGTTCTGTTTGCAGGCCCACTCGATGCCGGCGTCGGCGATGAAGAAGGCCTGGGTCGCTTGCAGGAGGCTTGTCTGGGACCGGCTGCCGATTCGGAGCGACGAGACGAGGGCGCTGCCGATGAGTCCGACGAGTACGATGACGGCGATGGCAGCGATGGCCGCGCTGCCGAGTTGTTTCCGCCGCGCGGGGGCGGGGCGGGGGAGGGGCATTGTCATTCTTGCTGCCACGACAGGTAGGTGCTCCTGAGCGACCGCGGGAAGACCTCGGTGCGGAGGGTTGCCGGGGTTCCGTTGCGGTCAAGGGTGAGTTGGATGCCGATGCGCTTTACGGAGGCCGGGGTGGCCGTGACGGCGCCGGCGGCGTCGTAACAGGTAAGTGTGAACGAAGAGACGGCGGCCGCGAGCGTCCTGGCGTTGCGGCGGAGATCGGTGCCCGATTTGGAATAGGTCAGCGTTTCGCCGTTGGCGCTGAAGGTGATGGTGTCGGGACCGATGTTGGTGATGTTTGCGGCGGCGGTGAGGTCGGAGAGCTCGGAGGCGAGGCGGTTGAGTGCGTAGGCGGCGTCGGCGAAGTTGTCCGTGGAGGTCTTGTTCTGGGCGTAGGCTCGCGCGGCCTGGGCGATGACGGCGGCTCCGAGGCCGGCGATGACGGCGGCGACGGTTATCGTGACGGCCAGCTCGATCAGCGTGAATGCGGCGCGGCGTGGGCCGAGGAGGTGGAGGCGTGTTCTGAGGGCAGCGGGGGCCAAGGTCAATCCTCCTTGACGAGGCCGGTCTCGGCGACGACGCGGACCGTCGCGGTGGTGTCTTCGGCGGCGAGGACGAGAAGCGGTTCTACGTGGGGACGCCGCTGGATAT
>CAYXNI010000322.1:0-3631 GCA_964466285.1 uncultured Planctomycetota bacterium
GAAGTTTGCGGAGGCGGACGGGCGCCTGGCCCAGTTGGCGAGTGACCCGCAGTACAAGCCGGCGGCGCAGTGGATTCAGGCGGACACAATGGCGGCGGCGCGGCTGAAGGAGTTCTGGGCGGCGGTGGAGAAGGGGATCGCGATGAAGAAGGGGGCGTATATCGTCTTCGCGGGCGCCCGCGGCGATATCGTGTCGGTGGACAGCGGGGAAGTGGTGATGCAGGAGGGGGAGACGACGCACAAGCGGCGGGTGACGGAGCTGAACAGCCGGCAGGCGCTGGTTCTTTTCTGGGAGCTTGGGGACAACGCGAAGCCGCGGCTGACGCTTGGCATCTTCCTGCTGGCCGAAGCCGCGGACCTGGAGGACGCGCAGAAGGCGTTCGAGGACGCGGGGAGCGCACCCGAGATGCAGTTCTATAAAGACCGGCTGTCCATGCTCATGGTCGGTGCGTCCGAGACCGCGGCGAAGCGGGCGTGGGAACGCATTCAGGAGCTCAGCGGGAAGCCCGGCCTGACGCGCGACGAGATGAAGGAACTGCTGCGGCGGCTTCGGGAGTACGATGAGAAATACCTGAGGACAAAGTTCGGCGCGGCGGTTCAGGACAAGATCGCCAAGATCCGAGCGGGGCTGATCCCCGTGTATGACAAGTGGCCGTTCGACGAGCGGGAGGCGAAGCAGCGGCAGCAGGACACGGCGGAGATCCTGGGTTGCCCGGCCGAGAAATCGGTCGAACTGGGCGGCGGTGTGAAGCTCGACCTGGTGCTGATCCCGGCGGGCGAGTTCGTGATGGGCAGTGTGGAAAAAGCGTTCGTCCGCCGGCCGGATGCGGAGAACCAAGTGCAGGTGCGAATTACACGGCCGTTCTACATCGGGAAGCATGAGGTGACTCAGGAACAGTGGCAAAAGCTGCTGCCCGGCGGCAACCCGAGCGCGTTCGTCGGCGCCCGGAATCCGGTGGACCAGGTCAGCTGGATCGAATGCCAGCGCTTCATCGGCAAGCTGAATGCGTTGGGCAAAGAGCGGTTCCGGTTGCCGACCGAGGCGGAGTGGGAGTACGCCTGCCGCGCCGGGACGTCGACGGCATACTCGTTCGGCGAGAGGATCACGGGGGATCAGGCGAACTTCAATTCACGGCTCATGGGCGGGGGCGGATTCCGCGGAAAGACTACGCCGGTGGGGAGTTTCCCGGCGAATGCGTTCGGCCTGCACGACATGCACGGGAACGTGACCGAATGGTGTCAGGACTGGTACGCCACGTATCCGAACGAGCCGCAGACCGACCCGCAAGGGCCGGACGGCGGCGCAGACCGGGTGATGCGCGGCGGGAGCTGGAACATGAACCAGTTGCCTCTGCTCTCATCGAACAGGCTCCGGCTTCAGCCGTCAATGCGCATACGCGGAACCACCGGGTTCAGGGTGGTGATGCAATGTCCCGGAGTGCCGGATGCGCCGCGCCCGAAACCAAGACCGAAGGCGGCGCCCGACGGGGAAGGCCAGGTGCGTCGGCAGAAGTTCTTGAGCCGTCCCGACATGCCGGACCTGGAGTGGCGTGCCGGGTCACGGGTGGTTCAGGGGTTGAGTGTGCAGGGGACGGAGTGGCAGCTCACGCTGCCGTTTGCGGTGGGCCAGGTGCGGGAACAGGACGGGCTTTGGATTGTCCTGTCGGAGGATCAGACGAAGGAGGTCGCAATTGGGCCTCGCGACGGGAGGGTCATTCGCTTCACGCAGAAGATGGAAAGGGCGCCGGATCCGCGAATGGACCTGCCGGAGTTCTAGCGGGCGCGGGGCCGGGGGGCATGGACAGGAGCGGTTTCAAGACCTCACCACAACGGCACGGTGGCTGAGCGATCACAAGCATGTCGCTGCGAAAGAATGTCACACATAGTCAGGCTTGACTCGACATGACGCGCAGGTGACAATGGAACGCGAAGATCCGTTCATGTTCTGAGGGATACGTGGAGCGCGGGCGTGAGCCGAGCAGTGCTGTGCATGTTTTTGATCGCGGCGGGTTGTGCGGCGGCGCTGGGCGCCCCGAGCGAGCCCGCCTGCTATAAGCCGGGCGACTGGGTCGAGGTTCCGGCCTCGGGCCCGGGGTTGCTGGCCGCTCCGGGCACGACGACGGTGATGGAGCCGGTGCATGGGGAGGCTCAGTACGCGCTGCCGATGACGGAACCGTGGACGGCGGTCTTCAACGGTGCGATCCTCGAGGTGAATGCGGTCGCTGAGCGCGGATGGCTCGCCGCGTCGCTGGAGCGGGGGGCCGGCGGGATTCTCTCCGGCGCCGAGAGCGGGATACTGAAGGCTCTGCCGCCAGGCTCGAAGCTTGTGCCGCTGGGCGACGTTCGGCGGGGCGTGCCGGAATCGGTGGACCTGATCGTCTCGTATGACTTCAGCGAGAGGATGCTGCAGCCGCAGGAGCTGGGGGCAATCAAGGAGTTCGTGCGTCGCGGGGGGGCGGTGTGTTTTCTCTTCGCATCGCAGATACCGGCGGCCTCGGTCGAGTTCTGGAGGGACCTGTTCGGCGCCGGCGGAGAGGCCCGCATGCAGGCGCCCGGGCTGCCGCACGGTGTGCGGGTGCCGCCGGGTTTTGCGCTGCGGTTTGAGCAGGACATGCCGGAACTGGTGTGGCGGCAGAGCGGCCGAGGGGTCGTTCTTGCGTACCGGCTTTCGCCCAACGAGGATCTGCTGAAAGATGCGGAGGCGACGGCGAGGGTTTTCGGGCGGGTGGTGCAGTATGTGCGCGAGAACCGGCGGCCGTTGCGGCTGGGGCCGGCGGAGCCGGAGGCGTTCCGGCTGTTTGACCCGCCGGAGTGGGCGGCGGGGCCGCGGCGGAGGTCCGCTCTTCTCGCAGTGGGGTACGCGGCGGGCGCGGCGGGGCTGTTGGTGAGCTTCGGCTCCCTCCTGGCGCGGCGCCGGTGGATGTGGCTGCCGGGGCTGGCGTTCATCGCGGTGGGCGGGGCGGCCGTGGTGTACGGGTCGGTCGAGGGGAAGTCCGGACTGGCGCTGGACACGGCGTCGGTGATGATCATTGAGCCGGGGGCCGATCCGGCCGTGGTGGTACTTGGCCGGATCGCGCGGCTGGGGCCGGGTGGTGACCCGCAACTTCCTTCGTACGCCGTGATGCCACCGAAGCTCCTCGTTTACGCCCGGTATTCCGCCGAACAGAAGAACTGGGTGAACTACCGCTTCATGCCGGGGCATGCGACGGTTCAGCCGGTGCTCGGAATCGGCCAGAGCCTGTGTCTCGGGTCGATCTCGTTGATGCCGGCGTCATCGGCGGCGGGGCTGGGGGCGATGCACGAGGTCGCGGCACCCGCCCACGGCGATGACCTGATCCGGTTCTTTGAGAAGCGTTGGGCGCAGAAAGGAACGAGCTATCGATTTCGGTGGGTGGCGCGCGATGCGAACGCGCCAGCGCTGCCGCCCGTTGCGGCGGGGCGGCTGTTCGACTGGACGGCCGACAGGCACTTTGTACAGATGAATTACTATCCGATGCTCGTGATCGAAGGCAGCGCTGAATAGCCCGCACCTAATGGATGTCAGGATTGAGGATATGCGAGAGGATGCTGCTCAAGCCGTCAACTGGGCCAGACGGCCTTTGGTCGCCACTATCGAGCGCCTTCTCTGTCG
>CAYXNI010000323.1:0-3630 GCA_964466285.1 uncultured Planctomycetota bacterium
CACCCGATCTGACCGCCGCGACGGGTCCCAGTGTGTCCGGATCGACAATCTCAACATAGTCTACCAGGGCCGATGGTTCCTTGTCAATGCGGGCGCGCATCCGGGCCTTCAGTTCATCGGTCGAGCGACTGCCCTGGGCGGCCAGGCGGCTGCACAAGTCGAGAGACGCGGAAAGGCAAACAGCCTGGCGCCGCTCGTCGGGGTTGAGATAGCGGTTCCGCGAACTCATCGCAAGGCCGTCCGCCTCGCGCACCGTCGGCAGGACGCGGACCTCCACCGGGACGTCGAGGTCGGCCACCATCCGGCGGATCACCACGGTCTGCTGATAATCCTTCTGGCCGAAATAAGCAACCTGCGGCGCGGCCACGTTGAAAAGCTTCAGCACCACCGTCAGGACGCCTCGGAAGTGGGCCGGGCGGGAAGCGCCTTCGAGGACCCCGGCCAGGCGGTCCTGGACGACGAACGTCTCGGATCCGGGCGGGTACATTTCTTCGCTGGACGGTGCGAAGACGGCGTCGGCCCCGCAGCGCTCGCAGGCCGCGCAGTCGGCCTGAAAGCTCCGAGGGTATTTCGCCAGGTCTTCGTTCGGGGCGAACTGGGCCGGGTTGACGAAGATGCTGACGACCGCGATGCCGCAATCGGAACGTGCCGCGCGGATCAGGCTGAGGTGCCCCTCATGAAGAGCGCCCATCGTTGGCACAAGGCCGACCGCCTTGCCCTTCTGGCGCTGGGCGAGGGAGAATGCCCGCATTTCAGCCTTCGTCTCGATGATTTTCATTCATGTCGCCTTATGTGTCCCGCGAGGCATTCGCAGGCCGGCCGTCCCTGCGCAAAGGTCCTTCACCGTGCTGGGGTCTTCGACGCTGCTGCGCCGCGGCCGCCCATCGAAAGCTCGATGCCCGCGATCAACTCATCGAGGTCGATCCCGCCTTTTGAGTAGTCGACATGGCTGGTGTCGACCACGATCACCGGGCTCTCTGCGTAGACCCGGAAGAAGTCGTCATACGCGGCGACGAGGCGCTCGATGTACTCGCGGGACAGCCCGCACTCATAGGGAATCGCCCGGCCGCGTATGCGGGACATGAGGGTCTCGCTGTCAGCCTGCAGCAACACGACAATGTCCGGCCGCGCGGCCCGTGCGGCGATGGCCTCGTGCAGCTGGTGGTAAAGGGCCAGCTCGGCGTCGCTCAGCGTCAGCGCGGCGAAGATGCCGTCCTTCGCCAGCATGTAGTCGGAGACGACCATCGAGCTGAACAGGTCGCGCTGGAGAAGGTCCGCCTGCTGCTTGTGACGCGAGACCAGGAACGCGAGCTGGGTGGCGAGCGCGTACTTCGGCATGTCGCCGTAGAACTTCTCGAGGAACGGATTCTGCTCCGCCGGCTCCAGCACAAGCCGGGCGTCCAGCCGCTTGGCCAGGGCACGGGCCAGCGTGGTCTTGCCGACGCCGACGGGGCCTTCGATCGCAATGTAATGCACGCCTTCCAGCATCAGATCCTCTCAGCCGCTTCTCACGCGGAGCGCACGCAGAAGGGCCCGCGTATTCTAGCGCGCGGGCCTGAGCGAGGCCAGAAGCTGGGCGACGGTTTTTCCGCTCGCCGGGTGCACGAGGTCCGGCGCGATCTCGGCCAGCGGCGCCAGCACGAACTCGCGCTCGGCCATCCGCGCGTGCGGGATCGTGAGGTCGGGTCTGTCGATGATCCTGTCGTCATACACTAATATGTCGAGGTCGATGGTCCGCGGGCCCCAGCGGCAGGTTCGGACGCGGCCGAGGCCGGACTCGATTTGCTGGAGCGCCTTGAGCAGGTCGAGCGGCTCGAGCGTCGTCTCGATCTCGGCGGCCGCGTTCAGGAACTTCGGCTGGCCGGTGACGCCGACGGGCCCGGTCTCGATCAGGGACGAGATCCGGACCAGCCGGGTGCCGGGCAGGCGGCCGAGGCGGCCGGCCGCGGCCGCGATGTTGGCCGACCGGTCACCGAGGTTCGAGCCGAGAGCGATGAAGACGCGAGACATTGTGTCGGTATCCGTGATTATCTTTCTTGGACCCTTGGAGTCTTGCGGATGAACAGGTGTAGCTGCGGCACAAGTCCTGCATACGCACTCCCGTACCTTCTTTGCTCCTTTATCCTTCATCCCAGGTGCCTGTAGGTTCGCGGGCGGAAGTTGGCGCCGAGGTCGCGGGCGAGTTTCTCGACGGCGGCGGTGTCGATGCCGGGGTAGTCGAGCGCGGTGACGGTGACTTTGATGCCGCTGGCGGCGGCGGAACGGATGAAGTCGAGTACGGCGGCGTGGGCGCGCTCGCCGAACTCGGACGGGCAGAGCCGGGCGTACTGGGCGGGATCGGCGGTGTTGAGGCTGACGCTGGCGGCGTCGATGAGGCCCTTCATCGCGGGCGCGGCGGGCCGGCCGGCGATGAGGTCGGCCTGGCCGTTGGTGTTGAGCCGGGTGCAGCCGCCGTGCTGCTTGACCCAGCGGGCGATTTGGAGCATGACGTCGAGCCGGAGTGTGGGCTCGCCGAAGCCGCAGAAGACGATTTCGTCGTACCGGGCCGGGTCGCCGATGGCGGCGATGACGGCGGCTGCGGACGGCTCTTCCTTGCGGTCGAGGCCCAGCCAGTGGCCCTTAACGCGCGGGGCGGTGCGCCGCGGGCAGAAGACGCAGCAGTTGGTGCAGCGGGTGGTCAGGTTGACGTAGAGCGAGTTGCGGATGGGGTAGACGATCGCGGCCTTTTCATCGACGGGCTGGCCGAGGACGAGCTTTGTGTTGACGGCGGTGATGCGGCCGACGTCCGCGGCGGTGAGGCCGAGGAGACCGGCGATGAAGCGGGCGGTGTGGACGAGGTTGGCGGGCTCGTTGCGGTGGCCGCGGACGGGCTGGGGCGCGAGGTAGGGGGCATCGGTCTCGATCATCAGGTGCTCGGCGGGGACGGCCCGGGCGGCGCCGCGGATGGCGTCGGCCTTGGGGTAGGTGATCTGGCCAGCGAACGAGATCATCAGGCCGAGGTCGCAGAAGCGGAGTGCCTGGACGGCGTCGCCGGAGAAGCAGTGCATGACGCCGCGGACGTGTGCGCGTTCGAGTGCGGCGAAGCAGTCGTCGAAGGCGTCGCGGCAGTGGACGATGACGGGGCGGTCGAGCCGGGCGGCGAGTTGAAGCTGGGCGTCGAAGGCGGCCTGCTGGACGTCGCGCGGGGCGTGGTTGTGGTAGTAGTCGAGGCCGATTTCGCCGACTGCCACGCACCTTGGGTCGCGGGCGAGGCGTTCGATCTCGGCGAGCGCGGCGGGGCCGGCGGATGCGGATTCGTGGGGGTGGATGCCGGCGGCGGCGAGGACGGTCTCGTGGCGGCGGGCGAGCTCGATGGCGCTGCGGCTGGTATCCACGGCGGTGCCGGGGCAGACGATGAGGTCAAGACCGGCCTCTTTGGCCCGGGCGATCACCTCGTCGCGGTCGGGGTCGAACTGCGGGTCGTTCAGGTGTGCGTGTGAGTCGATCACGAGCGATGTCCTGAGTGTCAAATGACGAATGACGAATCAAGAAGAGAAAGACCTGACCACGAAGGCACGAAGAGACAAGGGCACACGAAGGCATACGAGAGGTGTGTCAACGTGCGACAAGGGAGATTCTACATGAGGCGGC
>CAYXNI010000324.1:0-3627 GCA_964466285.1 uncultured Planctomycetota bacterium
ACTCTACGCGAGGACGACCTGGTCGAGTGCGGGGCGTCGGCAGGGCAGGGGGGGGCTATTCTTTTGGTTTTTCCTCGGCGGCGCTGAGCTTGTAGTCGCGGATTTTCTCGGCCTCTTGCTTGAGGAGCGTGGCGCTCTTGTCGCCCTCCATCACGATGGACTTGAGCTCGCGTGCGATGCGGGTGATGTTTGCGATGATGTGCTTGAGCGTGGCCCGGTCTTCCTCGGAGAGGGACGATTGGCTTTCGAGGAGTGAACGGCTGCGGGTGAGGATTTCGTCGAGTGGTCCGGTCAGGCGGGCAATTGCCTGCCTGACAAGGTGGGCGAGTGTGACGTGGTTCTTCTGCTCGAGGATGGCCCTCTTCTGGTCGGCGATGCGCATGACCATCTCGTTGTACATTGCGTAGAGATCGGAGAACTCGTTCTGAGGGTCTTCGGCCTCGATCTTGGGGAGGTCGCCCTCGCGGATGCGGTATTCCTGCATGAAGATGGCCTGCATGGGCTGGTGGACTTTGACGCGGAGGACGTAGTAGACCACGACAACGATGACGACGAGCGTCCCGGCGAGCAGAATGAACGAGTTGAGCATGAGCGATTCGGCCAGCGCGCCGACGGCGGTCAGGGGCTGCTTGAGAAGTATGCCGGCGGCCACGGTGGTCCGGGTGGCGTCGGCATAGACGGGCAGGGCGGCGACGTATTCTCCGGCCGCTTCCGTGTGACATGGTTCGGAAATCGGCTTTCGGGAGGTGAGGATCTCGCTGAGGAGGGGGTTGGCGTAGGGCTGCCCGGGTTCGAGGCTTGCCGTTGCTGCAATGATCCGGCTGTCCTTGTCAACAATGATCACTTCTTGGTTGGTCTGCTTGTCGCCTATATGTGCGATAGTAGCGACGTATTGACGGGCGATCTCCTCACGCGCCTCGTCGGAATCCGCGCGGCCGAGCCAGGTGGCTAGCACGCCCGTCTGCCGGCACAGGTTGGCACGGATGCTGCCAACCAGGATTTGTTTCTGAACCTGATACTGGTAGTAGAAGGAGGCGAGGCTGAGGAAGACGATGGCGAGGCCGAGGCCGAGAGTAAGCTGACGAAGCAAACTGCCTTTCCGCTTTGCCATGTTCAATGACCCTCCCGAATGGGTTCCGCACAGTCTCGATTCTAACGCGACGGTGGCGGGAAAACAAGTTTGTTCGGGCGGAAATACGGGGCGGAAATACGAACGCAGATTCACACTGATGAAGACTGATTGACGCAGATCAGAACTGATTGACGCGGACCGGGCCGCAACGCCGGCGCCGACGGGGCGCTGGCCGCGGCGAAGACGCGTCAGTTCTTCTCGGAGCACGTGCAGGGCAAGTGCTTGCAGCCGGGGCAGCCGTGGGCGTACTTCTTGATCGCGTCTTCCATCTCGATGCCCGAGATGCTGGCGAGGGTGCATAGCCAGGCGAGAACGTCGGCGAACTCGTGAGAAAGGGCCTCGCGATCCTTGCCCTTGCGGAGTTCGGTGGCCAGCTCGCCGACTTCCTCGACGAACCACATGAAGGTGCCGCCGATGCCGCGGGCCTTGTCTCGCTCGAAGTAGATGCGTTCGATGAGCCGCTGAAAGTCAGACAGTTCCATCAGTCTGGTCCTTCCGAAGAGTATTTTTCCAGGAGATTGCGGACCTCGGGCACGACGAAGACCTTGTCGATACCGGGGACCGCCGCCAGAGCCTTGGCCATCACGGAGACGCGGTCGGGGGTGGCGAGCGAGTCGTTGACGGCCAGCACCCGCTTGCCGCGGATGACGCACAGCCCGCCTTCTCCTTCGTAACGGACGTGGCGGACCTGGATGTCGAGCCGCTCGGCGAGCTGGGTGAACTCGGATTCGATCTGTTCCCAGTCCATGTTCGGCGTCTCAAGGGACAATGAGCGGCAGCCGCGCCGGAAGGAGCTCGATCTTCGCGGGGACTTTGCCGATGTAGTCGCCGTCCGCCTGGATCGGCGGTTCGCCGTCCGAGGTCAGTTCGATCGTCGCGCCGCGCAGGCAGGTCACGTCCCTGTAGCGGAGAATCCGGCGGGTGAGGCCGCCCCAGAAATAGCGGAGAACGTCCCACCGGCTGCGGCCTCGGAGGAGGAGGACGTCGAAGGCCCCGTCGGTCGGGTCGGCGCCGCGGGCGAACTTGAACGGGCCGCCGTAGCTCTGGACGTTGCTGATGAGGACCGTCGTCGCGGTGCCGGTCGCCTGGCCGTCGACGGTCACGCGGATCTCGGGGAATGGATAGTGGAGGAACGTCCGGAGCGTGGGCGACAGGTAATGGAGCATGCAGATCCGGCCCTTGCGCCGTTCGTACAGCGTCATGGCGACGGCTGCGTCGAACCCGATCCCGGCGAACAGCACGAACCGCCGGCGGCCGATCAGCCCGACGTCAAGGAGGGCGGTCTTCCCGCGCGAGATCATCTCACAGACGTCCTTCACCTTGCAGGGAATCGAGTACTCCTTCGCCAGGACGTTGCCGGTGCCGACGGGGAAGACGGCCACCGGGATGCCCTTATCGCCGACTCCGTTGACGATCTCATTGAGCGTTCCGTCTCCGCCCACCGAGACGATGACCGAGACCTCGTCGGCGTTCGTGTTTGCGGCGGCCTGGCGGGCGTCTCCGGCGGTCTTTGTCCAGAACAGGTCTGCCTCGCAGCCGGAAGCATGGAGGGCAGCCTGAAGGCGGGGGGCATTGCGGCGGCCGAATCCGAGGCCCGAGATTGGATTCACTATGATAAGGCATTTTTTCGACATTCGCCGTTCCTGCACGGAAGTTCGCAGCCCGCGGAGATACTATCATCCTCTCGTGAGAAGTTCAAGATGAGGTAAGGCGCACAATGGACTATGGACTATGGACAATAGGAAAGAGTCGGGCGCCGCCTCCGCCCCATCGCCCATCGTCCATCGTCCACGGTCCATCGTCCACAGTCCATCGTAATCGGTGGACTACTTACCGATTTCGTCGGCCTGCGAACTCCCGGAACTCCAAGCCCCAACGGAGCGGCGGAGCAGCAGAAACTCCTACGAAATGAATGTAGAATGCGCTTGACTTTTTGATGGGCAGGTTGTATAAAGCTGTGTATGATACGAGTGAAGCGACAATCGATCTTGTCTGAAGAACTACCCGGCGGTGTTGTTTGCGTCGCCGGCGTTCTGCAAGGGGCGTTCTCTTTATGTGGCATGCCCAGGCCCGCGAGGGCCCTCTCCCGGTAGCGTCTCGTTTCCAGCAAAACACAGTTGCAGTTATGAAGACCAAGGAGGTTTTGGCATGGCCAAGACGATTGCGGAAATCAACCAAAAGATAAAGCAGGGCAGGGCGGTCGTCGTGACCGCGGAAGAGATTATCGGCATCGTGAAGGACAAGGGCGTGAAAAAGGCCGCCCAAGAAGTGGACGTGGTCACGACGGGCACGTTCGGCCCGATGTGCTCGTCCGGGGCGTACCTGAACCTGGGACACACGAAGCCGCGGATGAAGTTCGGCGGCGGTCACGTGACGTTGAACGGCGTGCTCGCGTACGGGGGCCTGGCGGCGGCGGATATCCAGATCGGCGCCACGGCCATCGCGGATGATGACCCGCGGAACAAGGTCTACCCGGGCGCGTTCGAGTACGGGGG
>CAYXNI010000325.1:0-3624 GCA_964466285.1 uncultured Planctomycetota bacterium
CGTCGAGACTGCGGTCAACCAGATGCTGGGCACGTTCCTTGAGGAGAACCCCCCGGTCGCCAGAGCCATTGTCAACAAGGCGGTTCAAGCGGCGGTCGCGCGTGAAGCGGCCCGAAAGGCCCGCGACCTGACCCGGCGGAAAGGCGTCCTGTCCTCAGGCACCCTCCCGCTCAAGCTCGCCGACTGCTCCTCCCGGAACGTCGAGAGCACCGAGCTCTTCATCGTCGAGGGCCAGTCCGCAGGCGGCAACGCGAAGCAGTGCCGCGACAGCACGTTCCAGGCCATCCTGCCCCTCCAGGGCAAAATCCTCAACGTCGAGAAGGCGCGCATCGACAAGATGCTGAACTACGAACAGATCAGCACACTCATCAGCGCCCTCGGCACCGGCATCGGCTTCGAGGACTTCAACCCCGACAAGGTCCGATACGGCAAGATCATCATCATGACCGATGCCGACGTCGACGGGCTTCACATCCGCACACTCCTCCTCACCTTCTTCTTCCGCCACATGCGCCAGCTCCTCGACCGCGGCGCCATCTACATCGCCCAGCCCCCACTCTACGGCGTCAAGCGCAAGGGCAAAATGCAGTACTACCTCGACGACGAAGTCTTCCGCAAGACCATCCTCGCCTCCGGCACCGAAGGCGTCACCATCGAGTGCCCCGCACAGGGCATCACACTCGGCGGCCCCAAGCTCCGCGAGATCGTCGAAGACCTCATGGCCCTCGAAAACCACGGCCGAGTCCTCCACCGCCACGGCGTCGAGCTCAAACAGGTCCTCCAGGCCTGGATCGAGAAGAACCGCATGCCCATGTTCCGCGTCACCATCGACGGCGACACCCACCTCGCGTACTCCCAGAAGGAGGTCGACGCCATCATCGAGCGCGCCGCGCAGGACAAAGGCCACGAACTCGCCGTCAAGGACGGACCCGACGAGGCCGCAGAAGACGAGGGCGAACTCGACGTCGTCGAACTCCATGAAATCGCGAACGTCCGCAAATCCATCGAACGCGTCCGCCAGGCCAATCTCGACATCACCGACTACTACCCCCCCGAGCAGCTCGACGAGGACACCCCGCCCAGGTACATCGTCAAGTCCAACGGAGACTCCGTCAACCTCATGGCCCTCTCCCAGATCCCCATCGCCGTCCAGGAACTCGGCAAGAAAGGCTTCGAGATCCAGCGGTACAAGGGCCTGGGCGAGATGAACCCCGACCAGCTCGGCGAGACGGCCATGAACCCCACCACGCGCACACTCCTCCGCGTCACCATCGAAGATGCCGCCGAGGCCGACCGCCTCTTCACTCTCCTCATGGGCGACCAGGTCAAACCCCGCCGCCAGTTCATCGAGCAGCACGCGCTCGAAGCCACCGACCTCGACTTCTAGCCCTGCTTACATTCTTGTAATTCTGTTGTAACCACGCTGATAGCGGCCGGAGCGGATAATAGATAATGGAATTCTATTCCGTGGAGAGTATACTATGGGCGCCATCGCACTCGGGCTCTTTCTGATCCTTAATCTGTTCCTGATCATCTGGCTCGAGTGCCAAAGCAAGAAACACAAACGGCATTGACGCTCGAGACATCTGCACCGCAGCAATCTGGGAGGAACCATGATATGAGTGAGTCCCTGCCCGATCAGCGCAACAACGGCGGCCTCGCCCGCGACCTGTCAATCGTGTTCCTGCTCGCCGCCGTTGTGCTCGTTCCCTCCCTTACGACGCGCGACTTGTGGACCCCTGACGAGCCCCGGTACATGGAAGTCGCCCGGGAAATGGCCGAGACCGGCGACTACGTTGTGCCGCACCTCAACGGAGCACTGTATCCTGACAAGCCGCCGCTGTTCTTCTGGCTCGCGGCCGGGCTCTACAAACTCGGCCTCGGTTACAACTCCGGCCGCATCGTCGCCGCGCTCGCCGCTGTCTGCACGCTCGTCATGACCTACATGCTGGCGCGGCGGATGATGCCGCGTCCCGGCCCGGTCATCGCCGTGCTGGCCGTGCTCGTCGTGCCGCTTTTCGTCGAAGCCAAGGCAGGCGTAATCGATCCGCTCCTGATGTGCATGACGACACTGGCCATCTTCTGCGGCTTCCGCGCCCTGCAGCCCGAGACCCGCGCCGCCACGCGGTGGTGGCTGGGCGCCTATGCGTTCAGCGGGCTTGCCGTGCTGACCAAGGGGCCCGTCGGCCTCGTCGTTCCCCTGCTGGTCCTGGCGGGTTACGGCCTGGTCAACCGCAGGCGCGTCCGCGGCGGCGGGTGGGCTCACCTGATCGGTGCGGTGCTTCTCCTCGCGATCGCCCTTGCCTGGTTCATC
The DNA here is from genome assembly GCA_964466285.1 of uncultured Planctomycetota bacterium. Taxonomy (GTDB): domain Bacteria; phylum Planctomycetota; class PUPC01; order PUPC01; family PUPC01; genus CAYXNI01. The sequence continues at coordinate 2,315 of CAYXNI010000325.1, forward strand.
CCCATGCTTCATCAGGCCGGCCCCGATTATCGCCAGGAGGTGTACCATCAGGTTCTTGGCCGGGTTGCGGAGTCATACAGTCACAGGCAGCCCTTCTACTACTTCCTGGAAATCTATCCCATCACGTTCGTCCCGTGGATGTTCATCTTCCCCATCGCGTTCGTGGCAGCGATCTCCGCCTGGCGCCGCACCCGCGACCACAACGTCGGGCTGATGCTGCTGTGGTTCTCGCTGGTGTTCGTCTTCTTCTCCATCATGTCCGGCAAGCGGCAGGGTTACCTCATGCCCCTGCTGCCCGCGGCTGGCCTGCTCGTCGGCTGGTACGTCTCGACCGGGCTGCGCGACGGCTTCAAATGGGGCAGGGCGTTCGACGTGCTTTCGCGGGTCACGTTCGGCGTGTACCTGGCCGCCGCCGCTGCAATGACCGTGCTACTCTTCGAACTGCCTCAGTTGCTCCGGCTCTTCAATATCCCCGGGGGCGAATCTCCGGAGGTGCAGTCCCTCGCCGAGTTCCCACAGTGGCTCCGGCTGACTGGCCTGGCCGCGGCGGCCATGCTCTTGCTGGTTGCCCTCTTCGGCATCTGGCTCATCGGAAGGCAGCGGCGCCTGGGTGCCTTCGTCTGTGCGGCTGGCGGCATGCTGGCCCTGTTGCTCTTCCTCGACCTTGCTTTCGTCCCCCGGATCAACGAACTCAAGTCCGCAAGGGGCTTCTGCGAGGCGATCGAGCCGTACCTTGCCGAAGCCCATGAGATTCACCTCCTCCGCAACGACATGTCCGGAATGTACAACCTCTACACCGGCCGCATATGCATGGCCGTCGTGGGACAGATCAAGACCGATCCGTACGCCCAAGCAGGACAGGAAAAGCGCATGGCACGCGAGAAGGCCTTTCGCGACGCCTTCCGCGAAACGCTCGCCACGCTCGCCAGCGAGCATAAAGTGGCCATCATCGCACGGCGAAGCTCCAGAGAACTTCTGCTCGGGCCGGACATGGCCGGCTACTTCAACGCCTATAGCGACCCTGTCGGTAGCCGGGAGATGGAACTTTTGCTCAACTGGAACCCCGAGACCGAAACGCGAATCCCGCCGCCCAAAGCCAAACGCGTCGAAGAACTCATAGAGGCCGCCATCGAGCGCGAACGCGAACGGCAAAAGAAGAAGGGCGCGGACACCGGGGAATGACCCCGCGGAGTGCTTCTTGCCTGCCATCTGGCGGACAGGAATGTCCGGCCTGCCTGTTGAGGTGGTTTCCTAGCCCCTGGGAGCCACGCCCAGCCCCGGCCCCTCCGGCATCCTCATGAACCCGTCCT
>CAYXNI010000326.1:0-3615 GCA_964466285.1 uncultured Planctomycetota bacterium
GCAGCCATGGGCGGCGTGTGCCGCGTTTTGTGGCCAGGCCTGGGCGCCCCGGGGCGGGTCAGGTGTTCCTCATGGCCCACGCCACTATAGCGGGTGATGGCGGTTGAGACAAGGGGCCGGCGCGTCACGAGCGCGTCACAAGCTGATGCGCTGAACGCGGGTAATTCTCCCCATGCACTGCGTGCGTTGCGAGCGGCAATCGTCACCGCACCCGCTCCGGAGCGAACGCTCGTCGCAGCCGGTCTTGACGTCGAACTGGGATTGCTGTACGTTGGCCATGAGTGCGAGGCAAGAATGGCTGTCTGTGTCCGGGGTTGCCGACGCCGTTGAGCGCTCTCAGCCGCGAGCGGTTCGTGACATGCCACGACTCGCGTGAGGCGGACGGCGATGGCCGTTGACGGTATCGGAGCGGCGATGTCTCCCGAAAATAGCTTACGAAGGCGGCGGATCATCCAGTGGATCATCGCGCCGGTCGTGGTGATCGTGATCGGCTTGGGCTGGCGGTACCCGGCGCTGGGATTCGCCGTGCCGGTGGTCATGGCAATGGGGATCGTGGGGAGCATGTTCCGGGGCCGGTATGTCTGCGGCCATCTGTGCCCGCGAGGAGCTTTCTTCGACCGCTGGCTGGGCTGGGCGGGGCCGAAGCGGCCGATTCCGGGCTGGATGAGGGGCATGGGCCTGCGGTGGACGCTGCTTGTCGTGCTGATGGGGTTCATGGTGTTCAACCTGAGCCGCGACCCGTCGAACTGGCGTCACTGGGGGCACGTGTTCTGGCTGATGTGCGCTGTGACCACGGGCGTGGGACTGGTGCTGGTGGCGCTGGTTCACCCGCGCGGCTGGTGCACGATTTGCCCGATGGGCACGGTGCAGAACTTCATCGGCGGGCGGCGGGATCAGTTGATCATCGAGACGGACAAGTGCAGGTTGTGCCACAAGTGCGAGAAGGTCTGCCCGCTGCATCTTCCAGTCACGAGGTACAAAGAGGACGGCGTCATGCGCGACCGGGATTGCCTGAAGTGCTCGGAATGCGTGGCGGCCTGTCCGTTCAAGGCGCTTCACTGGCGAGGCAAGGCAGGAGAGCCCGGTTCGTGATCGTTCCGCTCGGGGAGTTCAAGGTGCCAGGGCGGAGAGGTCTGGCATCACCGCTCCAACGTGCCGGTCCCCTTGACCGTGCTGACGCTTGAAGTCGGCGTATGCCTTGCAGTTCAGCCGGAGGTTGCTGCGGTATGAGAGATTGCCCACGAGGCTGACGAGCGGCATGCGGCGGTGCCACACGTTGCTCCATACCCTGCGCAGAATGCGCGGCATGGAATAAAAGGTGCGGTCGCAGCAGGTCATTTCGTCGATGATGCTGGCCAGAGGCAGATGCTTGTACCGGGCGACCGGGAAGGTCAGCGTGTAGTATCTCCAGTCCTCCGGGAACGTATGGAGGGGAACGCGGCCCTCGGCTTTCATCTGGTTCCACAGGCGGGTGCCGGGCAAGGGGGTGAGAAACAGCACGTTGAGATTGTCCACGCCGTACTGGCCGGCCACGTCTGCGATGCGTTTGCCGATGCCCGGTTCGTCAACGTCCAAGCCGATGATGAAGGAGCCGACGACGAGGATATTGTGCCGCTGGATGCGCCGGACGGAGGTGCGGAAATCGCGGCCCTTCAGGATGTTGAATTTCTTGCCGATCTCCCGAAGCCCCTCGGGCGTGGGGGACTCGAAGCCGATGAAGACGCCCCGGCACCCGGCCCTGGCGGCCAGCGTGAGGAGTTCTTCGTCGTCGGCGAAGTTGACCGTGGCCTGCGCGACCCATTCCTTGCGCAGGTTCGCCTGTGCCATGGCCCGGAAGAGGTCCTTGGCGCGCGCGATGTGTTCCGGACGTGTGCCGATGAGGTTGTCGTCCACCACCAGAACACGTTTCTCGCGGATGGACTGGAACTCGCGCACGACATCGGGGATGGGGCGCTGGCGGTAGTGGGCGCCGTTGAACGCCGTCACGCTGCAGAAGCTGCAGTTCAAGGGGCAGCCGCGCGTGGTCTGAATGGCTCCGAAGGCGTATCCCGCCGGCAGCAGGTCGTGCCGGGCGAGCGGGACGTTGCTCAGGTCGGCGTGTCCTCCGTCGTACCGGCGCTTGAGGCTGCCGTGGCGGACGTCCTCCAGGACATGCGCCCAGACGCCCTCAGCTTCGCCCGTGACGACCGAGTCGACACGCGCGGAGGCCTCGTCCTGACACATGGTCGCGTGAATGCCGCCCATGACGACGGGCACGCCGAGGCCCCGGAAGTGAGCGGCGATGTCGTAGGCCCGGTTCGCCTGCGAGGTGAAAGCCGTGATGCCGACGAGGTCGGGCCGGGGCAGGGCGGCATAGTCCGGGACGCCGCGGTTCTCGTCCAGGATCGAGATCTCCCAGTCCGGCGGGGTCAGGCCCGCGATGACCATCAGGCCGAGCGGCTTCCACACGCGGTAGCGGTTCCAGCGGCTCTCCTTGACGCGGACGATGCTGACCAGCGGGTTCGAGGGGTTGATCAGGTACAGTCGCATGGCGTTTTCCCGACGCTGGCCAGATAGATGAATGAACGGCACAATTGCCATTCGTTGGCCTGAGTACGTGTCATAAGGCTTCTTCCTGCCGCCCCGTCCGGCCCCCTAGTCTACTGGCGCCGTTTATACGATGTCAACCGTTTGCTCGGAGGGAGATTCGACGCCGCACTCTCAGGCCGGAGGCGCCATGAGAGCCAGGCCCGCGTGTCCTGAATTTCTCAAGCGGTTCGGCATTGCCCTGGTGACCGGCTGGCGAGCGGCGCGGTCCGTTCCGTACGAGAGGGCCGCCGAAAAAGAAAGGCCACTTTCGTGGCCTTTCCTGGATTCCCGACTTGCGACAGACTAGTACCGGCTGCCGCCGCCGTAGTCGCTGCGCCTGCCGCCGCCGCCGCCGCTGCCGCCGCGCTCTTCCCGCGGTCTCGCCTCGTTGACGGTCAACGCCCGGCCGTTGTTGTCCTTGCCGTTCAGTGCGGCGATGGCCGCCTGGGCCTCGGCATCGGTGCCCATCTCGACGAACCCGAAGCCCTTGCTCCGGTCGGTCGCGCGGTCCATGATGACCCGGGCGCTTTCGACGGTCCCGTGAGCCGCGAACAACTCTTGCAGCGCGGCGTCGGTGACGTCATAAGTGAGGTTTCCGACATACAACTTCTTGCCCATCTCAGATCTCCTGTCAGTCAGGGCTTTTCGACCCGCATTTTGCTTTCCGGGTCAGCATGAAAGCGGCCTACATCCCGGCCAGGGAATCAGGAGCGTGGGCAGGAAAATGCGGTCGGACTACAGACAATTCTGATCGCGACTGTTCCCGTCGAACGGACCCGAACACCGGCATTATACACGAACGGACTGTGTTAAGCGACAAAAAAACCGGAAAAATCTTGCGGAGGACGCGGCCTTCACGGGGAGGGGCCGGCGGGCTGCTGCTCGCGTTCGTTCGCCAGTGCGGCCCAGTACGCCGGTGGCTCGCGGCGGAAGGTCTTGAGGACGCCGTCGGTGATCGCGGCCACGACGCCGGTCAGGGCCTGCCCCATCACCCCGTGCGGGCTGTAGGCGCTGTTGGTTGTCGAGTAGTAGAGGCCGACGGTCTTG
>CAYXNI010000327.1:0-3584 GCA_964466285.1 uncultured Planctomycetota bacterium
GGCGGTGGCGGCGGGGAAAGCGTCGGTGAAGGTGGCGACGGCGGCGTTGAAGGAGGCGGAGGAGGTGGTGAAGGACGCGGAGCGGGAGAGGAAGCGGCAGGAGGAGTTGTATGGGAAGGACAGTGTGACGGCGCAGGCTCGTGATCGTGCGGTGAGTACGCACGAACGGGCGTTGGCGTCGAGGCTGGCGGCGGAGTCGAGGGTGGTGCAGGCGGAGTCGGGCGTGGTGCAGGCGGAGGCGGCGCTGGAGCGCACGAAGGTGGTGCTGGACGAGGCGTTCGTGCGTGCGCCCATCGCCGGGGTTGTAGCGCGGAAGTATCTGGACGAGGGAAACACGGTGAGTTCGGTGCCCGCGACGCCCATTGTCAAGATCGTGGACATGAGGACTGTGAAGGTGATCGTGGGGGTGAACGAGAACGATGTTGGGAAGTTGGTGGCGGGGAAGACGAAGGTGTGTATTACCGCGGACTCGGGGGGGGAGAAGTGCACGGTGGCGGTGGCGAAGATCGGGGTGACGTCTGATCCTGTCACGCATACGGTGGACGTGGAGTTGCATGTTCCGAACGCGGATTACAGTCTGCGGCCCGGGTCGTTTGCGCGGGTGGAACTGGAGCTGGGAGAGAAGCGGGGTGTGCCGGTGATTGCGGAGAGTGCGGTGGTTCGCCGCGGGGGTGAAACTTATGTGTTTGTGGTGAAGGATGGCCGGGCGCATCAGCGCTCAGTGCGCCTGGGGCTGTCGGAGGGTTCTGACGTGGAGGTGACCAGCGGCGTCTCGGCCGGGGAGTTGCTGGTGACGAGCGGGCATCGCCTGCTGAAGGAGGGCGATGCGGTCGAGGTTGAGGGTGATGGCGGCGTGAGGAAGGAAACGAAGTGAAGCTGCCTGAGATATCTGTGCGGAAGCCTGTGACTACGGCGATGGTCTTTCTGGCTATCCTGTTGATCGGGGTGGTCTGCCTGGTGATGTTGCCGGTGGACCTCTTCCCGGAGATGGATTTGCCTGGTATCACGGTGGTGACGCGGTACGAGGGGGCGAGCCCGACGGACGTGGAGGAGAAGGTGACGAAGCAGCTTGAGGAGGCGCTGGCGACGGTGCCCGACCTCAAGCATATTGTCTCGAAGTCTCGCGAGGGAGTGTCGGTTATAACGCTCAGTTTTGAGTGGGGTACGAACCTTGACACGCGTGCGAATGACATTCGCGACTCCGTGAGCCAGGCGAAGTGGCAGTTGCCGGAGGACGTGGAGGACCCGAGTGTTTTCCAGTTTGACCTCAGCCGGTTTCCGATTCTGGTGTTCGGGTTTTCGGCGACGGAGAGTTATGGTGATATCGAGGACATTCTGAAGGACACGATCGCGGACCCGTTGAAGCGGGTGGTGGGGGTGGGTGCGACGCCGGTGTATTTGGCGTCGCGGCGGCAGGTGAACGTGTGGCTGGACCGGGAGAAGCTGGCGAGTTACAGGCTGACGCCGCAGGACGTGGTGCGGGCGATCTCGCAGGAGAACCAGACGATCCCTGCGGGGAACCTGAAGGTGGGGCCGACGGACTATCTGATTCGGGTGCCCGGAGAGTTCAAGGATGTGGCGCCGATGAACCGCGTGGTGCTGGCGAATGCCGGTGGCAAGGTGGTTCGGATTCAGGACGTGGGGATGGCGGAGGATGCGTTCGAGGAGGTCGAGCAGTATGTGAAGGTGAACGGGAAGCCGGGCGCGGTGGTGCTTGTTCAGAAGCAGTCGGGAGCGAACACGGTGGAGGTCTCGCAGGCGGTGCTGAAGAAGATGGCGGAACTGGTGAAGCGGCTGCCGCCGGACGTGCGGGATTCGATGGTCTTGCTGATGGACCAGTCGGAAAACATCACACAGATGGTGACTGACTTGAGGGGGACGCTTCTAATCGGCGGGGCGCTGGCGGTCGCGGTCGTCCTCATTTTCCTGAGGCGGGCGCTGGCGACCGTGGTGATCGCGCTGACGATTCCGTTTTCTCTCATCATCGGCATCATTCTCATGTATTTCCTGGGTTACACGATAAATATGATGACGCTGTTCGCGATGATCATCGGGGTGGGGATGGTGGTGGACAATGCGATTGTGATCCTGGAGAACATCACGCGGCATGGGGACGCGGGGGAACGGCCGAGGGAGGCGGCGGTGTATGGCGCCAACGAGGTGGGCATGGCGATCACAGCGTCGACGCTGACCACCGTCTGCGTGTTCTTCCCGATTGTGTTCGTCAAGGGCATTACGCGGATTCTGTTCATGCAGTTCGCGATTGTGATTTCGATCGTTCTGATGGGTTCGTTGTTCGCGGCGCTGACGCTGACCCCGATGCTCGCCGCTAAGGTCATGGGGACAGGCCGAAAGAAGACCCCGAACTGGTTCTTCCGGTGGAGCGAGGCGATGTTCAATGCCCTGGCAGATTGGTATGCCGGGGTCCTCGGGTGGGCGTTGAGGCATCGGGCGGCGGTGATTGGGGTGTCGCTGGCGATTTTCGTCGGGAGTTTCGGGCTGATGTGGCTGGTGGGGAACGAGTTTTTCCCGGAGGAGGACAGCAGTTTTCTCCAGGGAACGATTCACCTTACCGTCGGGACGCGGGTGGAGAAGACCAATCAGGTGATGACGAAGATAGAGGGGATTCTTCGGGAAGAGATTGAGAAAGAGGTGGGGTCTGGAAAGATCGTTGCGTTCGACACGATGTGCGGGCAGAGCAGGCGGGGGCTGAGTTTCATGGGGGCCGAGGGACCGCACATCGGCAGCTTCATGGTGAAGCTAGTGCGGAAGGAGCAGCGGTCGCGGACGGTGGCGCAGTTGAGCGAGATGATCCGGCGGCGGCTGGAGGAGATTCGCGGGCTGGAGAACATCGAGCGGTTTCAGATTTCCGGGAATGACCCGATGGCCGGGATGATCCTTGGAGGGGAGCAGCCGATCACGGTGAACATCTTCGGGGAGGACATGGAAACGACGGATGAAGTGGCGGAGCGCGTGCGGAAGATTTTCGAGGGGACGGAGGGTGCGGTGGACGTGTCGGTCTCGCGGGTGAAGGGGCGGCCGGAACTGACGGTGGAAGTGGACCGGGACAAGGCGTCGGCGATGGGGCTGAATGTGTCTGACATTTCTGATACGATCCGGGCGTCGTTCTACGGGCGGGAGGCGACGAAGTTTCGCGCGCGGGGCGAGGAGTACGACATCTTCGTCCGGCTGAGGAAGGAGGACCGGTCGGTCAAGGATGATTTGTTGGCGACACCGGTGCGGCTTCCGAACGGGGAGGTGATCCGGGCGGGAAACATTGCGAAGGTGAATGAGGAACTAGGCCCGCTGGAGATCGAGCGGAAGGACAAGGGCCGCGTGGTGAACGTTGGGGCGGGGGTGTTCGGCCGTTCGCTGGGGGAGGTCAGCAAGGATATCAAGGCCGGGATCGACAAGCTGGATGTGCCGCGGGGTGTTGAACTGCAGATGGCGGGGCAGACGGAAGAGAAGGCAGAGGCGTTCAAGTGGATCGGCCTGGCGCTGGGCGTGACTCTTCTGCTGGTGTACATGGTGATGGCGGCGCAGTTCAAGTCGCTGGTGGAACCGTTCGTGGTGATGTTCTCGAT
>CAYXNI010000328.1:0-3570 GCA_964466285.1 uncultured Planctomycetota bacterium
CGCGGCGTTGGCGGTCGTGACGAAGGCCAACAGGGCCGCGATGGCCAGCGCCACCCTGCCCGCCGGCCCGAAGAAAAAGCCGGCACCGTCACAGATGGGGGTCAGCGACCGCTCCGTGTGGCTCAACGTGCCGAGCCCGACCGTGACGGCGACGACCAGAACATACAGGACGCTCACAACAACGAAGGCGCCGAGCATGCCGAACGGGATGTTGCGGCCCGGCCGCTTGACCTCCTCGCCGACGGCCGCGACCTTCGTCACGCCGATGTAAGAGACGAATATCATGCCCGTGGCCATGCATAGCATCGACCACGGCTCGCCCCGAGGCACGAACGGCTCGTAGTTTTCAATGCGGATATACGGGGTTCCAAAAACCACGTATCCGATCAGAATACCGAGGAGGCCCAGAACCATGAAGACTTGCAGGCGGCCCGTCCCCTTGACCGTGAACAGGTTCACGACCACGAACACGGCGCACGACCCGGCCGCGAACAGGGTCATCTGGAAATCGGTGGCCCATGGGAAGATCATGTGCGCGAACGTGCCGACCCCGACGAGCGCAAACGCGCCCTTCAGCGCCGTGGAGAACCATTCGGCGAGGCCGGCGAACGTCCCGGCCAACGGGCCGAGGCTGCGCTCAATGAAGAAGTACGTCCCGCCCGCCTTCGGCATCGCGGTGGCCAGCTCGATCTCCGACAGAACGTTCGGGGTCATCGCAAGGGCAGCCAGCAGATACGCGGCAATGATGGACGGCCCGGTATGGACGAAAATCACCCCGGGCAGGACGAACAGGCCGGAACTGATCATCGCGCCGGCCGCGATGCAGAACACACCCAGCGCCCCCAGAGGTTTCTTCAGTTCCATTTGACTTCCTCATCATCCGTGGGGACATTATACAAGACGCCGTCGTGAAGGGAATACGGAGTTTGCCCTACAGTTGAGGTTTTTGAGTTCTCAGCCGACCGCGTTGTGATAGAATGGTGCTGTGTAAGTCAGCCGGACATGGGAACGAGCATGGATCGCATCATTCCGGGCATTGTCGCCATCGCCTGCGCGTTCTGTCTTGCGGTATGGCTCGGCGGAGCGGAGGTGCAGGGGCTCCAGGAGCGGCTCCCGCAAGCGGAGAACGCGGTGAGCCAGCCTCCTCAGGTCTGGAGGCCGATCAGCGAGACCGCCACGCTGGCCCGGGGCGACGGCGTTCCTGCCAACCTGCCGGGTGCGTGGCCGCGTTTTCGCGGAGCGAACGCCGACGGCATCAGCCGGGAAGAGCCGGACCTCGCCCGCACGTGGCCCAGGACCGGCCCGAAGGTCCTCTGGTCGATCCCCGTCGGGGAGGGGCACGCCGGGGCCGCCGTCCTCAACGGGCGAGTGTATCTTCTCGATTATGATCAAGCGGCGCGACGCGACACGCTGCGCTGCCTGTCGCTCGAGGACGGCCGCGACATCTGGCGGTTCTCGTACCCCGTCGAGGTGCTGCGCCAATACGGCATGTCGCGCACGGTGCCGGCGGTGACCGACCGGTACGTGGTGTGCCTGGGGCCGAAATGCCACGTTACATGCGTCGACGCCCAGACGGGCGAACTCAAGTGGGCGTACGACCTCGTCCGTGACTTCGCCGCGCAGGTCCCGCCCTGGTACGCCGGGCAGTGCCCGCTCATCGACCGGGACCGCGCGATCATCGCGGTCGGCGGAAAGGACGTGCTGATGATGGCGGTCGACTGCGAGACGGGGAAGATCGCCTGGAAGACGCCGAACCCCAATCGGTGGACAATGACGCACTCCTCCGTTGTCCGGATGGATTTCAACGGGCGACGGATGTACCTGTACTGCGCGAGTGACGGCCTGGCCGCTGTTTCGGCCGAGGACGGCCGCATCTTGTGGCAGACCGACGCGTGGAGGGTCACCTTCGCCAACATCCCGTGCCCCGTGATCGTGGGCGAGGACCGAATCTTCCTGGCCGGGGGATACGGCGCCGGCAGCATGATGATCCAACTGAAAGAGAGCGGCGGGGTCATCACACCGCAGGTGGTCTACAAGCTGAAACAGAACGTGTTCAGCACCGAGCAGCACACGGCCATATACTACAACGGCTTCATCTACGGCGTGATTGTCGACGGCCCGCTCGTGTGCCTGGACCCGGCCGGCGAGCCGATGTGGTCGAGCGGGCGCGGCCGGAAGTTCGGACGCGGGAACTACATCATCGCGAACGGCCTGCTCTTCGTCATGAGCGACAGCACGGGTGAGCTGACGCTCGTGGAGGCCACGGCGTCCGGCTACCACGAGCTGGCTCGTGCGCCCGTTGTGACGGGGCCCGACGCGTACGGCCCGATGTCGATCGCCCAGGGCCGCCTGATCGTCCGCAACTTGAACACCCTGACCTGCCTGGATGTCCGGAGGGAACAGCCGTGAAAAAGACCATCAACCTTCTCGCGGGCGCTCTCGTCTTCGCGGCGGCGGCCGTCGCCATCTACCTCGTGCTGACCAGCAACTACGCCCCGACCACCGACGCGGATCGAATCCCGCCGACCGACCCGGCACTCATCAAGTACCGCGAGCTCGGGCCCATCAGGACGGGTTTCAAGGAATCGCGCAACCTGGCCGTCGGGCCGTCCGACAGGATTTATGTGTCCGGTGACAACGCTGTCCGAGTGTTCGACAAGACCGGCCGGCCGGTCAGCGAGATCACGCGCGAGAAGTTCCGGCCCGGCTGCCTGGCCGTGCACCGGGACGGCACGTTCTTCGTGGACGCGGACGGCTTCATCGAGGTCTTTGCGCCCGACGGCAAGGCGATGAAGACCTGGCGCGGAGACACGACCGGCGCTGCGCTCACGTCCATCGCCCTGACAGACGACGAGGTCTTCGTGGCCGACGCCGCCAACCGCGTCGTGCTGCGGTACGACAAGTCCGGCCTGTTCCTCAATCGCATCGGCGAACAAGACCCGCAGAAGCGAGCGGAAGGACTGCTGGTGCCCAGCCTGCACCTGGACGTGGCCGTGGGCATCGACGGGATGGTTCGGGTCACCAACCCGGGCCGCCTGCGGATCGAGACCTACGCGCCGGATGGAGACCTGAAGGAGTCGTGGGGCAAGCCCGCGGAGGGCATCAGCGACATCGAGGGCTTTTGCGGGTGCTGCAACCCGACGGATTTCGCCCTGCTGCACGACGGCCGCATCGTGACGAGTGAGAAAGGGATCCCGAGGGTGAAGGTGTACAGCAGCACGGGCACCTTTGAGGCTGTCGTGGCGCCGCCCGAGGCCTTCCCCCAGGCCCAATGCCCCGCCGGCGACTGCCGCCAGGGCAAGGCGCTTGACGTCGCTGTTGACAGCACCGGCCGGATCCTGGTGCTTGACCCGGCCATCAACGCCGTGCGGATCTTCGTGCCGAAAGAAGGAGAGATCAGGTGAACGATCAGAAGGAATCGAAAGACAGCCGCCGCGAGTTCTTTCGGACGGTGCTCCGGAGCCTGACGCTCGGCGGAATGGCCGGCGCGGCGGCCTTTCTGCTCACCAGGGGCCGGGGGCGCGGCGAACTGCTCTGCATCAACGATCAGAACTGCCGGACGTGCTCGAA
>CAYXNI010000329.1:0-3570 GCA_964466285.1 uncultured Planctomycetota bacterium
AGGTTCGGCTCCAGCCAACTCGTCCAGTCCTGGTGGAGGACGCCGTCGAGGCCGCTGATGGCGGCGTTGATGACGCCGATGCCGGCGTAGACGATGGGGCCGCTGGGGACGCAGTCATCGTCGATCGCGTAGAAGTGCTTGTGCGATTCGCGGAGCTGCTGCACGTAGCGCTCGATCATCTTGTCGACGTGGCCCGGGGCGAGGACGTTCTTGGCGGGGTTCTGGAAGAGCTCCGTGCAGAGGAAGGCCTCGAGCGAAGCGTAGCGGCCGCGGTTGACGTAGAAGAGAAGGTCGCCGGGCTCCTTTCGCGAGTGGAAGGCGCGCTGGCGTGCGACGCGCTGCTCGAGGTTGTTGCTCGTGTGGTTCACGTTCACCATTCTGCGAGCGGTTTGATTTCCGGCGGTATGAACCCTACGCCGTCCGACGGGACGGGCACGAGAAGGACGGCGTCCTTGAGCATCAGGCGTGGGTGCGCCCTGTCGAGGCCGGCGAGGACGCCGCCGGGTGCCAGCTCCTGAGCCCCGGCGATCCTTCCAGTGAACGAGATAATGAAACAAAGAAGCGCCACATGTGAAAACCTGTTCATCTTACTCCTTCCCAGTCCTTCCCAGCAGGTGCCAGTTGAGAGAAGGCCGCCAAACAGGGATTCCTGGGTCACGTGCCGACGGAACTGGCTCGCGCAAGGATGGTTAGAAAGGTGTTCGCCTGTGCGCACAGGCGAACACCTTTTCCGACCGAAATGAATGAACACCTCTCCCTGATCAAGTCCTATCCCGGCTGTCCATACCGCTCCGAGCGTGGCAAAGTACCGGCCTGCTTCTCCCTCGCTCCCCGTCGTCGCCACTGAGACTTGCCGGGCCGGACACGTCACGGCGCGAATTCCTCGGCGACTTCCATCGCAATCTTCTCCCACTCCCACAAGCGCTGCGGCTGGTAGCGCACGGTCGAGATGTCCTTCATGATAAGCTCGATGCGGCAGCCGCGGGTCTGTTCGAGGACTTCCCGCATGTTGTCGCGAGCGACCTGGGGGCGCCAGTTGTCCTCGGCCAGGATGGCGGGGTTCGGCTTGTGGGAGAACACATACCGGTCGCCGACTTCGGCGGCGGCGCGCTCGGGCTTGATCCACGGGCTCATCGAGACCTTGCGCAAGTTCGGGATGCGGCGAAGGATGCCCATCTTCAGGTCGAGCGGCTCGCAACAGCCGTAGTACGTCAGGCCCCAGCGCGTGAGCCAGCGCATCTCGTGCCGCAGGGCGAACTCCCAGTGCATCTCGGGCGAGACGTCCGAGAAGATCTGGGCGGTCGCACAGCCCCACATGTCCTTCGGGCGGACGTGGGCCGGGTCGAGCCCCTTCCCGGGCAAGCCGCTGACGTAGGCGTACCCGCCGGAGCCGACACGGGTGTTGTCCGTGTTGAGCGCGAGCACGTTAAGCTCTTCCCACTGATCGAGCCTGCGGAGGTAGCAGTCGACGAGGTGCGACATGATATCGTTGACCATCTGCGGGCGGAGGACCAGGTCCATCATTGCTTCCTGCACGCCCCACCAACGGATGAGTTCGTCCCACGGCGCGAACCAAGTGCCTTTGATGCCGACTTTGCGGACGGGCATTATGTCCGCGAGGACCTCGCACATCTGCTGGTAGTTGGCCTCGGTAGCGGCCTCGTCGTAGTGGACGGTGGGCATCTTGATCTTCTCGATGTCCCCGGGCTCCGTGATCTGAAGGTGGAAGTGACGTGAGACGACGCCACTCGTAGGGTCGGTGCGCGCGATGTCGACTTTCTCGGAAATGCCAAGGCCCGTGTCCCAGACGGCCAGGGGGCTGGAGAAGTAGTCGTCGACGATCATGTCGCCGGGGAAGTGGTTCCACTGGTAGAGGAGGAGGCGCAGGTTGTATTCCTGGCCGCGCGCCCAGGGGTCCTCGCATCGCACGGTGAGCTCGTCGTTGACGTTCATCTCGTTCCAGCAGACCTCATTGATCCAGACGAGGGGCCGGGTGGGCTTGAGGTCGTTGAGGTCGCGCCAGAGCCGGGCCTTTTGCCCGTGGACGGGAAGAGCGGCGATCTCGGCGGCTTGTCTGGCGAGGGTACGAAGGATGTCGCTGTCGGTGCGGGAAAGAGCCATATTGAGAGCCCAGGGAGCCGTTGTGTTGGACAACTGCATTCCGAAATATGCCTGGGAGATAGTATAACGGATCTGTGCGACAGCGCCAGATGTATTGGAGTATGAGAGTATGAGAGTATGGGAGTGAGGAGCGGGTCTCAAGGAGGAGGGAAGCGAATAAGAAGAAGAAACAGGAAGAGGAGGAAGAAGAGAGGAAGAGCAAGAGGAAGACGAAGAGGACGGGCAAGAGGGGGCTTGGCTGCACTCGGGGTTGACCGGCTGGAACGGGTGGCCTATAATCGGACCGGCGGCAGTTCAAGGTCTCCGCAGGGAGGGAAGGTGGCAGACGCAGAAGACGGGATTCTGTCGGTAGAGGATTTGCTGGACACTGGGCGGATGCGCGAGCATCTTGAGCTGGCGCGGCGCATCCAGAGGGCGTTCCTGCCGAAGGCTCCTCCGGGGCTGCATGGGTATGAGGTGGAGGGGTGGAACGAGCCGTGTTACGAGGCGGGGGGCGATTATTACGATTATCTGCGGCTGCCGGTGGGGCGGCTGGCGCTGGTGATCGGGGACGTGTCGAGCCACGGGATCGGGCCTGCTCTGCTGATGGCGAGTGCGCGGTCGGCGCTACGCGCTCTGCTGCAGGTGACGAGCGGTCCGGGCGACGCGCTGGAACGGCTGAACGACGTGCTGGCGCAGGACATGGTGGAAGACCATTTCATGACGATGTTCGTGGGGATCTTGAATCTGAGTACGAAGCAACTGCGGTATGCGATCGCGGGGCACGAGCGGCCTCTGCTGCTGCGGCGGGGCAGTGACGTGTTCGTGCGGCTGGAGGCGCCGGGCATGCCGCTGGGCGTTCGGGAGGGCCTGACGTACCAGGAGGCGGAGCCTGTGGTTCTTCGGCCGGGCGATCTTGTGGTCGGCCTGACGGATGGGATCTGGGAGGCCACCAACGAACGCGAGGAGGAGTTTGGATACGAGCGGCTGGAGGCGGCGGTGCGCCGTCATCGCGATTCGGGCGCCAGCGAGATCGCGAGCAGGGTCAAGAGCGAGCTGTTTGCGTTCATCGGGAACACGCGGCAGGTGGATGATTTGACCTTGATGGTTCTGAAGGTGATATGAGATGGCGGGGGAGCAACGCCAAGAGACTGTTTCAAAACCCTAAGATTGGCCACGAAGCGGTCAGCCGTCAGTTCTCAGCCAGGCGGCCGCGCAATCGTCGTCGTCTCGTCTTCGAGACGCGGCCTCGTCGTCGTCGTCGAGACGTGCCCAACCAGTTTTGAAACAGCATTTGAGTGCCAAGTGCCAAATAACGAAATGACGAATCAGCGACAACCGGCCAGATGACGGGGCTGGGGAAAGCGGCCGCCGTGCGCCCCGACGCAGGCGGAGCCGGGCGGTGAGTGCGTCAACCGCATGGGCGGATGATTTCGGCGCCGGTCTCGGGGGCGCAGACGTAGATGCTGG
>CAYXNI010000330.1:0-3563 GCA_964466285.1 uncultured Planctomycetota bacterium
TAAGGACATACTCCGCCAGGTGCCCCGGCAGCGTATAACCCATCGCCACCTTCCGCACGCCCCGTCCGCCGTTGCGGTATCGCTCCGGGTGATTGATCGGAACATGGTCCACCGCAAGCTGCACCACGCACCGCTGGCCCACCCGGTACGACCCCGAGAGCCCTGCACCCACCTGGACAAGGGTGACCGCTCCCTCGTCACCCAGGATCAGCGGAAACCGCTCCACGTCCCACCCGCTCAGCAGACTGTGCGAGGAACCCTGCTCGATGAGCTTGATGAGCGACGTGCAAATCCCCGCCGCATCCACCCGCGCCAGCAACTGCCCCGGACCATGCTTCGGAACCGGCACCCGTCGCACGGCAAGATGATCGAACCCGCGGCCGGACAACACCAGCGCCCGCATCTCAGACGGGAGAGACTCAATCATAACGGCCTCCACGCGGAACTCGCTGCACAACACGATCTACATATTATTCATTACGACATCCCGGCGCAAGCTACGCGGGAAGTGACAGAAGCCCCCCCTTACCGCGCACGACATAAGAGATGCGAAGGCAGAGAGAGACGCCAGCGCCCGATGCGGGCGCCTCGAAGAAGAATCCAGCCTCGAAACACGGGAAAGACTTCGCCACGTTCGCGATACATCGCAAACGTTATAGAACATGCTGGGCCCCAATGAGATGACGAATCGGCCCCTGCAACTTCATACTGCGTAAAAAGTTCGGCCATGTTCGCCCGGGGCGCCTTTCACTCCGATCACAACACACTGAGACGTCAGATGTTACGAAACCGGCTAAACTGGCCGCAAATTTTCCCGAAAAACTTCTTGACTGGCTCGTCACATTCGACTTAAATGTCAATAAGAAACGAGCGAGTCGACATCGACTAGGTTGTCACAGTTGACTGGATAGTCGGACACAAGCTATGGTAGTGAGCCAGGTATCCAAACCACAACGCAAACGCGGCCGACAGCAGCGGCGCGTCTCGGTCACGCGCCAGAAGCTTGTCGAAGCCGCCCGAGCCGTCTTTGCCGAACGCGGCTTCGACCTCACCCGCATCGACGAGATCACTGACCGGGCCGACGTGGGCAAGGGCACGTTTTATAAGCATTTCAGGACCAAAGAACAACTTATCAACGAACTCATCAAAGGAGTACTGGGCGAGCTCGTCGCCGTCATCGAGGCCCGGTGCAGCAACACTTCTGACCTGAAGGACTTCCTTGAGAAACTCCTTGATGTCCACGTCGACTTCTTCGAGAAGCGGTGGGAGGACTTCGTGATTTACTTCCAGGGCAGAACCGACCTGACGCTCCAAGTCAGCTATTCCGGCATTGAGACCCCCTTCCTCGCCTATCTGGAGCGGGTCGAGGTGCTCCTGGCGTCCGTCCTCAAGTACCGGCTTCCGAAGCCGGTGCTGCGCCGGGTCGTCTGCGCGTTGGCCGGGTTCGTGTCCGGCTATTATTCCTTCGCCGTGATCTCGTCGCAGGACGAGGAGATCGACAAGACGTTCCGCCCGCTTCGCGACGCGATGGTCGGCAGCCTCGCTCGATTCATTCAAGAGGCGGCGCCGTCCGGAGAGAGCAACGAGGCTGTGGGTGGGGTGAAGACCGGGTAAGTTTGTCCTGAGGCTGCTCGACGTGTCGTCGCCGGCCTCAAGGCACAGTGACAGGAGGGTGAGCATCGTGGACCCGCAAAGTATTGTTGAGGAGGCAGTCAAGCAGTCTGTCTGGGGAATGGCAGCCAGCTTCGACATCTATAACTGCAACCCCGATACGATCCGTGACGCCGAAAAGATCCGCCAGTTCGTCATCGAGCTGTGCGAGCTAATCGAAATGAAACGGTTCGGACCGTGCACGGTGGTTGACTTCGGCGAAGACGAACGAGTCGCCGGCTTCTCGATGGTACAGTTGATCGAGACATCTCTCATCTCCGCACATTTCGCCAACAAGACGAACACCGTGTACCTCGACGTGTTCAGCTGCAAGCCCTACAACCCCGAAGTGGTGAAGGCCTTCGCCATCCGCTACTTTGAAGGCTCGCGGTGCAACATGAACGTCAACCTGAGGTACTAGGACACATGGGCACGGTTCGTCTTGCGACCGACCTGGCCGAGTGCCAGTCGGTCTGGGAACGATTCATCCCCAGAGAAAACCTCTCCGACCTGTGGGAAGTGCGCGACTGCTTCCAGCGCCACTTCCACCGCCCCCCCTGCTTCATCGTCGCTGAGGGGTCCGCCAGCCCCAGCGGCCCCGTCGATTCCGCCGGCCTGGTCCCTCTCAGTTGGATCGAGGAACACGGCTACTACGGCTACTTCCCCGGAGAAACCTGGTCCGCGCGAACGTGGCTCGAGCAGAACCGCGTCCTCGCCGACAACGACGCCATGCTTCAGGACCTGCTCGACCACTGCCCCGGCCCGTACCACCTGCGCTACCTCACGCCCAGCTCCGCCGCGCCCCGCAGCCAGCAGGCCGTCGACGAAATCGGCTACCTTTTCCATCCCCCGCAGTACGACTACGACATCGAGAACTACTTCCAGGTCTTCTCGCACAAGTCCGCCAAGCGGATCAAGAAAGAGCTTGCTGAACTCGAAGCCCCCGGTGTCCAGTACCGCCACGAAGACCTCGACGACTTCGACCGGCTCGTCGACATGAACCTCGGCCGGTTCGCCGAAGGCTCCTATTTCCACGACGCCCGCTTCCGCGAAAGCTTCCGCAGCCTGCTCCACCTCTTCCACCAGCGGGGCTCCCTCCGGCTCACCGCCGTCCTCATCGGAGGCGAGCTGGCCGCCGTCGACATCGGCTGCGTCTACGGCAGCACCTACACGCTGCTGGGCGGCGGCACCCACCCTGCCTACCCGGGCGTCGCCAAACTCATCAACATCCACCACGTGAAACGGGCCTGCACCGAGCGCATCCAGCAGGTCGACTTCCTCTGCGGCGACTTCTCCTGGAAAAAGCTCTTCCACCTCACGCCGCGGCCGCTTTACCTCGTCGCCAACGCCGCCATCGGTGCTCATCATCACCAGCCCGTCACCGCTGCAAATGAAGCATGTGTCCAATAGCCGCGTTCTCGTCATCGGAACCACCGCCGATTACATCCACCTCATTCACCGCCGGTTCCCCGGCCGAGCCCTCTTCCTGACCGGCCCCGCCGAGCGCGCCCGAGCCGTCGAGCCTGCACCCGACCCCGCCAGCGAAGTCCTCTGCCTCCTCGATCAACCCGAAGAAGCCGTCCATAAACTCACCCGGCACCTTGCCCGCCACCGCCTCACCCCCGGAGGTGTCGCCTGCTTCGACTGCGAGTCCATGCTCCTCGCGTCACATGTCGCCCGCGCGTTCTCCCTCCCGTACCCGTCCGCCCAGGCCATTGCCGCCTGCCGCAGCAAGGTCCTCTCCAAACAACTCTGGCGCCGGGCCGGCCTCCCGTGCCCCGAGGTCGAACTCGTCGACACCCCGGACCACGCCTCCCGCTTCATCGAACGCATCGGAAAACCCGCCATCCTCAAACCCCTGACCGGCAGCGGCAGCGAACTCCTCTTCGTCTGCGCCGACGATGCCGACTGCG